>CAKQNH010000012.1 GCA_934255105.1 uncultured Pirellulaceae bacterium | reverse complement strand
GAGCCACCATGGCCTGCAGATTCTCTATTCGTTGATGAACGTCCGCGATGACTGGGCCGCCGAGCGCTGCTTCGCCCCCTGGCCCGATATGGAAGCCCAATTGCGTGAGCATGGCTTGCCACTCTATTCGCTGGAGACCTTCACACCGCTCCGCGACTTCGACGTGGTTGGCTTTACCTTGCAGTATGAAATATCTTCTCCCAACGTCCTGACCATGCTCGATTTGGGGGGAATACCGCTGCGCACTGTGGGGCGGACGATGGCCGATCCGCTGATCATCGCTGGCGGACCGTGCGCGCAGAACCCCGAGCCGATGGCCAGTTTCATCGACTGCTTTGTACTGGGCGACGGGGAACCCGCTCTGCCGGAAATTTGCGATCTGTGGCTCGAACTCCGCAACGCTTGCCGAGAGAATGGTGGTTGGCTGGGTGGGCAAGCGGGCGTTGAACAGCGCGAGCAGGCTTTGGCGGAACTCGCCCGCCGCCTTCCCTACGCTTACGTTCCTCGCTTTTACACACCCGAGTATCGCGATGGACGGATCACTGGACTGCATCGTACGCGCGGTGATGTACCCGAGACCATCGAGCCGAGCGTGATTCGCGATTTCGATTCCATCGCCCTGCCCACCGCGCCGATCGTCCCATTCGTAGAGTGTGTCCACGATCGAATCGCTATTGAAATTATGCGTGGTTGCCCGTGGCAGTGCCGCTTTTGTCAAAGCACCGTGATCAAGCGCCCGCTGCGCATTCGGTCGGTCGATACGATCATCAACGCCGCACTGGAGAGCTACAAGAATACCGGCTTCAACGAGATCAGCATTTTATCATTGTCCAGCAGCGACTATCCGCACTTTGAAGAATTAGTGACGCGGATGAAAGCTCTCTTCAATCCCATGGGAGTGAACATTTCAGTCCCCAGCCTACGCGTTAACGAACAATTGCGGACGCTGGCTGACTTGGTTGGCAACGGTCGCAGTGGCAGTTTGACGCTGGCACCCGAAGTGGCTCGCGACGATATGCGAGAGCAAATCCGCAAGAAGATTAAGAACGAAGATCTATATGAGGGTTGTCGTACCGCTTTCAAGAACAACTATGAATCGGTGAAGCTGTATTTCATGTGCGGATTGCCCGGCGAGCGAAATGTGGATCTAGATGGAATTGTCGAAATGGCTGAGACCATCGCGCGCATTGGCAAAGAGGTCAAAGGCCGCTTCCCGAAAGTGACTGCCAGCGTGTCCAATTTTGTCCCGAAGGCGCACACGCCCTATCAATGGAACGGCATGCAGCCCCGCGAATATTTCCAGCGCGCACATCAACACTTATGGCACAAGCGAAACATTCGATCGGTGAATATCAAATGCCACGATGTGGAGACCAGCTTGTTAGAAGGTGTGCTTAGCCGTGGTGATCGTCGAACTTGCGATGCGGTGGAATTGGCTTGGCAACGCGGAGCTCGCATGGACGGTTGGACCGAAATGCTCGATCCCCAGCGATGGTGGCAAGCCCTGCATGACAGCCAGATCGACGTTGAGCGGCAAGTCCACGAGCCCTACGAACTGATGTCCAAGCTGCCGTGGGATCACGTCAACGTGAAGTATGGTCGAGACTTTTTGGCCAAAGAGCAGACCCGCTCGGTGACACAACTTGAGGCAATGGCCAATGCGACCTAACATCGAGCGGCTTAGCACGTTTTCAATTATTCCCGTCACGCAGCCGCTGCCGTAGCTCAGCGACTCTGGTCGTAAGTGCAGCGAGAGGTTCGCTTGCAAGCGGCGCAGCTTCGGTCTGAGGCTCTCCAAGTACAGCAGAAGATGAAAACGTCTGCAAACATTCCTGCACAGCGTCAATCCCCAATGGGTACTTCATTGGCTCTCGCTTTCTAACAGCTTCCGAAAGTAGGCTTCGATTTGCGGTCTATAGCTAGGCAGAAAGCTCTCCACCATCCGCGATTGCATCTGCTTGCGCATTTGCTCGGGCAACTGTCCCCACACGTCTTGCTGCAATCGCCGTGGATCGGCTAAGTCGACGGCTACAGCGGCAGCACCACCTGCCTGCGACGGTCGATCCTGGGCGCCCTGTCCACTATCCGCCTTCCCCCTGTCCGGCTGCCGCTCGCCCTCCGATTGCGATTGGTCCGACGGCGTCTCCCCAGCAGATGAAGATTGTTCATCGGTCGGCATGCGAGATGTCTGGCTCTGCGGTGTGGACGACTGCTGCTCTGGCTGCGGTGAACTCTCCGCTGGTTCTTGCCGCTGGAGCTCTTCTATCAGAGCGTCGAGCTGGTGCAGAATATCACCCTGCAGCTTCTGTGTGTCTGGTCCCACCACGCCTCTTCCCAATCGCTCGGCGGCTGACCGCATACTGCTGTGGACCATCGACAACGGATTGCCTGTCAGCGCTGCGTCCCCTGTGAAATTCGCAGCGGCGGACGATCCATCGTCACCGACACGTGGTGACTCTGCGCCAGCTTGAGCGGTTGCCTTCTGAGACTCTGCACCACTTGCCTCCGCGTCGGGTTCGCCCAATAAATCCAGCAATCCGTCGACCAACTCGGCCTGCTCTTTCGACTGGGCAGGTGGCTCTTTCGACTGATTCTCCTGGACGATTGGTGTGGCGGAATAAGCCACGGTCGCAACCAGAGTCATAGCTCCAGAGGCCATCAGCCCCAACAGCACTGTCGTGCACATTCTCAACCAAGCATGAATTTCAAGTGTCATTATTCAATTCGATCTCTATCTGAATCTGAATCTACGGCTGACTGTTTAATAGTTGCTCAACTTGTGCCGCCAACTCCTGCTGTAGTCGAGCGAGTTCGCCCATCTGGCTAGTGCGCCTCACCACATCATCAATAGCTTCGGTAGCCTGCGTTTGCTGGTTCAGTTCCTGCTGCAAATACCGCAAAAGCTTCAAACTGGCGACCATCGGCGCTGATCGTCCGGCCGAGTCTTGCGGCTGCGAGGGATTGTCGGGATTCGATTCGCTGGAAGCTTCGTCAGCCGAACGAGGTTCGGCAGGATCGCTGCTGGCAGCAGGATCGTCGCGCATGGCGTCAGCGGCCAGGCGCAATAGACGCAATGCGCGATCGGCGGCGTCCTGAGCATCCGGCTTGATGCGGTAGCGTTGTGCGGCCGCTACAGCTCGCCCCATTGCTGACTCCGACTGCTGCAGCGTCCAATCGAAAACGGGCAACTCGGATGTCTCGCTACGCAGTTCACGCAACACTTGTCTCACCGCTTCCTGGCGCGACGCAGCCCCGCGCATCTCGGCCTGCTGTTGCTGCCGCAATCCGGCCGAATCGTCGCCTGCGGTATCATCCCATTGGCTAAATTTCTGGGTTATCGGTCGCTGCAGCGATGTTAGTTCTTCGATAGCATCAGCTAGCTGGAATATCTGCTGCTGGGCAGCTTGCTTCTCAAGCGCGGCCGCGCGTTGTTCGAGCTGTGCGGATGTTTGAGCCAATTGTTGTGCAGCTTGCCGCGAAGCTTGCTCAGCCTGTTCAAAGTTATTCTGCTGACCAGCCCGCTGCGCCTGCTGCTGCGAGTCGCTGGCTCGACCGATCTCCGCAGACAAACTAGCGCTGCCCGACCGCTCAGCCTGATCCGCCAGCCCGCTTGTTTGTTGCTGAGCGTCCGCCTGGTCGCCGATCAATTGCTCGAGCTCACCTTCTGCTGTGGGTTCATGCCAACGCTCGGACAACTCCGACTGAGTTTTCGCCATCGCGGACAATTCGTCGCTAAGCTGCCGTAGCCCCTCAGCTCGATTGCGCAAGTTGCCGAGTTGCGTCGGATTCGCCGCCCCCATCTGTCGCAGCGATTCCGCCAGCAACTCCGACACTTGCTGTTGTGTAGCCGCCGCTCGTGCTAACTGTTGGTCGCGAATCTCTTCTGTCGCACGACGCATTTGTGCGCTGGCTTGCGCTGACATCAACCCTTGAGTGGCTTGCGCGAGCGCTTCCTTGGCGGCTTGCTGTTGGTCCTGGGGCTGATTCTGCAATTCGCTTGAGCGGGCCAACCAGTCATCTAAACGGCGTGCCAATCCCTGCTGGTCCGAACTCAAAGCAGTTTTCCCAGCTTGCAATTCCGCTGCGCTCGCTTCACTCGAAGACGACAAAGTCGCGAGCTGCAACCGATCGGTTTCGGTTCGAATAGCGTTCTGCTGATTCAGGATCTGAGCCAATTCGGTTGTAGCCTGCTGCAAGGACTCATTGCGTGCCAAGCGAGCGAGCAAGCCTTCCAGTCCGCGCAGCGCCGCAGCCTGAGCAGTCTGAGTTTGTTCCGCACTGTTGACCAGGCCCTCCGCAATGGACGCATCTTCCGACAACGCGGATTCCGCCAAAGCTGCTGTTTTGCGCGTCGCTTCAGCAGCCGCAGCCAGCGGCCCTTGCCCCAAACTCTGCACGCTGGCTTCCAGTTCTTGAAGTTCTGTTGCCACCGCCGTATCGTCCAACCGATTTGCCTGCAGTAGTTCGCGCAGTTTAGCGATCTCCTGGCTTAGTCCTTGTGCATCAGAGCCACCCAAGCGCTGTGCGACTGCGCGCTGCACCTGTGCCGTGTTCCGCAAGGCATCGAGCTGCTCCCGCTGGACCTTCCCCTGGTGCTGAGTCAGTTCCCAAGCCCGCGAGAACGACTGTGAGTTACGCCGCTGGGTATCAACCAACTCGCGCACTTGAGCGAGCAGTTGATTTTGTCTTTCCTGTATCGATTCGATCAATTCGTTTGAATCGCGAATTTCCAAATGCTGCACTTGGCTCTGGCCCCATTGGTCTGCACTATCGCGCGCCTCCAACCAAACTGCCAGTCGCTGCCCCGCCACGAAGTCTCCTGCTCGGGCGATATCCCAAGCCGTGTCGATGGCTACCTCGCGAGGCAGTTCGCCAGATTGCGTTGTCGTGGGCATTTGCCAGATCGGCAGTATGGCGGCCGGCGCCGAATCGTCACCGGACAATTGCAAGCGTGCGCGAACCTCTATCAACCCCAGATCGTCGCCCGCCTCCCCGCGCAGGCTGAGCTGCGCGTCCTTGGCGAGTTCTGCCATATCTACAGTTTGGAAAACAACACGTGGCGGCTCGTCATTGGTCACTTCTATCGACCAACGTTCCCTCAGCAGTACTTCCAACCCATCAGCGGTTGCGACCAGCAATTGCCAATTGAGCGACTGTTGCATTTCGAGCAGGGGCGTATCTGCGCCACCGAGGTGCAGTTCATGGCCCCCATCGCCCAGCGTGACCGTCCAAGCCGCCTGCGCTGCGGGGCTGGCAGTTGGCTCGACGGGCGGCTCGGCAGTCGGCTCGGCAGTCGGCTCGGCAGTCGGCTCGACGGGCGTGTCGGCTATCGCTTCAGCCATCTGCACCGTCACACTCGCCACCGGTCGATCGAACCGTCCGATAAACTCCACTTGGCTCCCAGCCAACACAGATATGCGACGACCTACAACTTCCGATCGACCCAAACCCGTATAGGACGGAGGTAGGACTGCGAACTGAAACCCATCCAACTCGGGTGGCTGGACGACTTCCACTCGCTGCCACGGCATGCGCTGGTCATCTCCGCCAACAGCTCTAACTTCGAATGCTGCGTTCATGGTGGGCAGATTGCCAACGGCCACATCTCCCACCAGGGTCGTTTCAAACGAACGAACGTTATCGCCACCGTCAGGGCCTACACCACGGACTTGCAATTCAACGCCATCGGGGAGCGGCGGACGCTCGTCGATCACTTCCAATTGCAACTCGCTGCCATCGGCGATGACCGTCGGTAGTTGGACGATTTGCAGGTGATCGCGGCGTGGCCAAGCGTTGCTAGCCCATGGGACCGTAAACCGAGCAAGTGCAACACGCATCTCTGATGGCCACACAACGGCTACAGCCGCGAATGCGCCGCAGGCTATGAATAGCAGTCCCAGTGCGCGACGCAAACCTCTCTGCTGGATATGTGCTGGCCAATTTAGCGACTGACCTCGTTCGCTCCAGGCGCGCAGTGCGGCCTCTCGAAAGCGACTGCTGCCATAGCGCGAATCGGACGCGGACAAACCGGACAATTCAACGGCCGTCGATAATTGGTGCCCCAGATCGGGGCGCTCTCTTTCAAGCCACTGGACCGCCTGCACCGGGGTCAGCGAGAACCGCCAAGCGGGACGCAGCAGTTTAAACGCGAACCAGGCTAGAACCAGCAGCCAAGCGGCTAGCGACAAGACTCGCAAGCCCAGCTCTTCGCGGCGCAACAACACATCCGCTAGCAACAACACGAGCAGCGTCACCAGCCCAACTGAAAACCAAGTAAGCATGGCCTGCCAGCGCATCACGCGTCCAGCTTTGGCCGCTAGCCCCCCTGCTCCGTTGAGCAACTCTCTGCGGACCTGCTCCAAGTCGCCATTACCGTGCTCCAGAACTCTACGCCCCCGATCCACGGATGGGTCAGGCGCGGGTTGGGTAGGCGACATTTCTCCAAGCGGTTCAGCCAATTCAGGCAATCCCATACATCTCTTAGCCCAGAGGGCGATACATCTCTTAGCCCAGAGGGCGGATTACGCAACATAATAGGTTAGCCCGGAGGGCGGCACATGAAGCAACCCAACTTCAGTCACTCTTAGCAGCTCGCTTCAACTCATGAACAGCGAGCATCTCAAGGTAGTTTGTGTCGCCCTCCGGGCTTACCGAAGCAAGTTCGCCATCCCGGTGGCTGACGCCACCGGCAAGGATATGCCGCCCTCCGGGCTAAACTCACGCCCTCCGGGCTAAACTCACGCCCTCCGGGCTAAACTCACGCCCTCCGGGCCAGACTCACGCCCTCCGAGATGGACTTGCTCGCTCTGGGCTGGGCTCGCGCCCTCATCACCCAAACGCTAGCTCTATTCTACGCCGCTCCCTATTTATTCGGTAGCATCGCTTACCCTCTGTACTTAGCCACTTGGGACTTCATAAACGACAGCCCCTGCTCGGCCAATTTCAATTCGGTGTCGAACATCCGCCTCCAGATGCGTGTGGCCGCGGCTAGTTCGGGCAGGGCCAGACCAAAGGCTTCGATGACCATCCAGCCGTCGTAACCGATTTTCTGAAGGCCAGAAAAATTCTTTTCCCAGTTCACATTTCCCGCACCTGGGGTACTGCGATCGTTTTCGCTGATGTGAACGTGGCACAGAACATCTTTAACTTCTTCGAGCGTGCCGACGATATCCTTCTCTTCGATGTTTGCATGGAAGGTGTCATACATCATGCCACAAGCCGGGTGATCGACCTCGCGAGCAAAGCGGGCAGAATCAGCGTGGGCGTTGAGGAAATAGCATTCGAATCGATTGAGCGCCTCCACTGCCAGCTTCACCCCTACTTGGCCAGCGTGTTCTGCCGCAGCCCGCATACTGTCGACCCCCCAGCCCCATTCATCCCGAGTTGGACCGCTGCCCGAGAAGTGACCGATGGCCGAGTGATAAGGGCCGCACAGTGTCTGCGCCCCGACGGCAGCACAGCAATCGAGCGTCTTCTTGTTCAGCTCGATCCCCTTGGCGCGAATTTTCGCTTCGGGACTAATCGGATTGTCCTCGACATTGCGAACCGTTACTGCGGTACGCTCTAGCCCCAAGTCGTCCAATCGTCTGCCCAGCCCCACGTAGTCGAGGTCTAGATTGAACAACGGCAATTCGACCCCATCGTAGCCCATCCCTTTGAGCTTCTCGAGCGTAGGCAGCATCGCCTCGTCAACTTCACCACTCCACAACAACAGATTCATTCCATACTTCATCGACTTCTCCCGATAGATAGAAATTCACAACTTATCAGCCGCCGGTGACGGGCACACGGACCAGCTTCATAATCCGCCCAGACAGGTTTCCCTGCTGATCCCAATAGGAACCATGCGTGCCGCTGAAAATCCCTTCGATCCAATCCTCTTGAGGAACATTGAAATTGCCCCCTTGTTTCGGATCGGGGTTGAACCCCAGCACCGCCATGATGATGTTATCCTTATTCAGAATGACCAGACGCCCTTTGAGGTCGGGAACGGAAACATAATCTCCCTGCACGGCAGCCGAAGTAGGCATCCCCAATCCAGTAATCACCTCTTGAATAAACTCGCCGTTCAAATCGTAGTGAACCAAACGTCCTTTGGGTTCATGATTGCGGTCACAGATCAACAAGCGCGGAGGATCGTAGCGTGTGTCGAGCGTCATACCGTGGGCTGTATTGAACTCCTTCTCGCTGTTCCCCTTGCTGCCAAAATGCATCAAGTACTTGCCCGACTTATCGAACTTGAAGATATGATTGCTGGCGTAGCCATCTGACAGGAAGATATCGCCGTTGGGAGCGACCGTAATAGCGGTGGGGCTAAATTTCTTAAGGCCCAGTCCGGACTCTTCAGGAAAAGGGAGCTTGAGTACGATCTCGCCGCTGGCCGCATTGAACTTGATCCCTTCTGCATTGACATTGCGCGCCCCGTAGATGAACTCGCCTCCCTCTTCATCGCGAATTTCCATGTCGTGGATATCGGCATAGTCGGAGCCCAAGTAGCTTTGGACCACTTGCCCCTCCGGAGAGAACACGAATACACCCGCATGCGCACTGGTGTAAATGTTGCCGGCTTTGTCAATGACAACGGCACCGTGCGTTGCCCCCAGCGTCGATTTGCCGTCAGGCCGCAGTCCCCAGCCGGGGACCGTGTCAAACGTCATCAATCCGCACCCCATCCGCACCGGGTCGACCGTAGCTTGTGCTTCGGCGAATTGAGCCACCACCAGCGCCGCAGCTAGCGCACACCCCGACAAGAAAAGCTTCATAAGCGTTGTCTCCCAGTTGAAAACTATTTATTAAAGGCTATCCGCAGAAGTCCCGCTCGCGACGGGAAGTCTCCCAAAATGCCAGGCTCAGTATAAGCCAAAAACTAAGCTAGCTGGGCGCATTTCCTACCTTAGTCATTTGATCTTAGCATCGGACAGCACCAACTGTTTTAGGGCACGCTACTATCCCTAAGGTCGCGGCGAAAGCAACCCAGCCATCATCAGATAGGCCGTGGCAGAAATCAAACTGACCAACGGGATTGCAAACAGCAAGCCAATCACTAGGGCAATAAGTCCCAACAGTATGATCGCCATGCTTGCCAACCAGATCAATACTGTGGTACCGACATTCACTTTAGCGATCGTCAGTGCCACCTTGAACGAATCCAGCACTCCAGTCTTTTGGTCCACCACCAACCAATAGAATGGCCAGAAAAATAGCCACAGCAGTAACCCAGGTATTACGCAAGCCGCGAAACCAGCCATCGTAGCCAGGCCCGCCAACAAGGACGCTCCCAGGACGGGCAAGAAAAGTGGTCCGCCGGAAAACAGGTCGCCAAACTGTGCTGGTTGGCCGCGCAGGAGCCTCAGCGCGATCAACGTTTGCCCAATCCCCAGAAACACATTCAACACCATTTGCAGCGGACTAAATACGAGGGCGAGCAAGCCGGCCACTTGGGGCTGGCCCATCTGCCTAAAGACCTCAGATAAAATACCTTGGGCAAATGTCAATCCGTACATGATCCCCAATACCACAGCGGTAACACCCACCAGCAGTTTCAAGTTGGCTTTCCAAACCTCAAACGCATAATTGATAATGCTACCCGCGTCGACCTCAGTCGGCACGATATTGCCTACCAGCGGCGGCAATGGATCGTAGCTGTTCGGCCCCGGCGCAGCATACGGATTGATATCGTTGGACATGTAGAGCAAGCCCCTTGCAAAGGATGGTCGTATGTTTCACCAATTACGCTATCTGCATCGCACTGCATACATGCACTGCATTCTCAACATCTCGACTCACAGTCGTTTCAGCTCGACATTACTTGTAAGAATAATTGCGTCGGGGGTAACATCGACTACCGAGTGCCAGTTATAGATGGTATGCGCGTCTTCGCCCCAGCCCACCCACATCCACTTGTGCGTTTTGTGGAGCAAAAACGAATTGTCGCGAACGACCCAATCCCCTTTCCCACCCCACTTGAACTCACCTTTTCCAGCGTCCACACTCGGGACACTAAAGCACTTCATCGTAAACTTCCCATTGGGTTCCAGCAAAATTTCGAATGACTCTGTTTCTTCGCTAATTCTCCAGCGACCAACAAACTGTCGCTCGGTAGGGTCGCTCAGTACATGGGCGAATTTTTGATTCCTTGACACTTCCGCAATGTCCGCATCGTCTAAAGCGAAAAGCCGCGGGCTTACCGCGATGGCAGACGCCGCAAAGGTCGAAGCTATTGCAGTTCTACGATCAATGGAGACTTTCATTAGGTAAACTCATTTGGGTAAGGAATAGACGTATTGTTTGTAAGTATAACGATCACATGACAAGTTAGTTGTGCACACCCAAGAGATGCATCGCTCTAGTTCGAAAACGACGAATAGCAGAAACGCCTGCCGTCGCTTCGCGACTATCGGGTCACCTGGAAACGTAACCATGGGCTTACGCCCATGGCTAACACCTGTCGCCGCTTCGCGGCTGGCAGTAGGCAGTAGGCAGATGTCAGATTTCAGATGTCAGATTTCAGATGTCAGATGTCAGATGTCAGATGTCAGATGTCAGATGTCAGATGTCAGATGTCAGTCAGCCTTTCGCGGTGTTTAGCATTTACCTAAGGCTATCGCAAAGTATGGCTATGCTGCTCGTTACCCTGAGTATCCAAATGGCGTAGTACCAAAGTTCGCGCGTCGGGCGGACCACTCAATTCAGCCTCTAGATATCCACCGGCCACGCGCAGGAATTGATGGACACCCTCGCGGTAGTCGCTCTGCTTCCATCCGCCCGCATGCCGGTCGCTGGCTGGGCCGACGGAGAACTCGTGCAAGCCGCTGTCGGGATCGATGCTGTGATACTGCCAGTGCCGATCGCCACACACGCTGACGGTGTTCGGATGCGACGCCAGTAGCTGCCGCACTTCGTTCCCCTCCGTCTGGAAACCGACGTTTGAATGATTGTCGCGTTTCTTTTCGCGATCCGGCCCGATCAACGGCGTGGGTGAAACGACTACCTTGAACTTGGCCGTCGATGCATCCAGCGTGCGCGCGAGCCACTCCTTTTGCTCGGCTCCCCAGATGGTCTTATCCGGTCCATCGGCGGAGTCGTTGGGGCTGCGGAAGTCGCGTCCCTCCATCAACCAAACTTGCAGATCGCGCCCAACGTGGAATGTACGATATGCAGGCGAAGGCAAACCCGTCTGCTGTAAGAAGATGCGCTGGCCGTCTTCAAACGTGAACTCTTCCGTCCAGTCGTGTCGCTGCCCAGGCCAACTGTCATCGACATACGTATCGTGATCGTCCTTCAGAAAAAATGTCGGCGTGTGGCGATGGAAATCGACTAGTGTCGGCAATGAATAGGTCCGCTGCCAATGATAGTTGGCCAGCGGTACGCTGCGCGCCAGTCGGTCATAATACACCACATCTCCGGCCATAATGAAAGCGTCCGTGTTGCGTTTGGTCATCGTGCGGTAGAGGTCGAAGCCATGTGGGCCGTCGCGATCCGGGAAGTCCTGACAAGTCCCGATGGCCAACCGGAAGTCACCCGTCGAATCGTCTGCCGGGAGCGTTTTCATCTGCCCCGTGAGCGTGCTGCTGACCTTAGGACTGCCAACCGCACGAGCTTCCGTGCGCAGGGAATAGACTTTGCCGGGTTGCAGGTCGGCGATTTCAACGAGCGCCGAGTAATCGCTGTTCGCGTCGACCGCGCCCCAGTTGGAATAGCTCCAGTCCCCCGAGCCACTGCGATAGCCGACGCGAACTTCAGCCGGCACGCCTGGAACTGCGTACTGCAAACCATCGACACCAGAATCCGGCAGAATGGGATGCATCCGCCTGAGATTATTCGACCCGGCAGTACTGCCACTGGCCTGAGAAGCCTCAGCCTTCGGCGGGAACTGAACTGCGGGCAGGTCGCCTAGATTGGGCAATGCCCAGCGCGTGGCTCGCACCCAGATTCGCGCCGAGTGCGGGCTGACCTCGACAATCTTCAGGCCATTGGCCTGCTGAGGTTCAACCGACGAGTCGACCAGCAGTCGATTCGCCCTCACGTCGTCGTCCGCTTGGTTATCTACCACGACCTTAAAGCTAGCCTGTGCGGCGGCTAGCAGACTGGCGTAGTCGCAGACTCGCAGCAGGCCTGGCAGCATCGGTGCCAGCAGTGGATCGGTGGGGTAGTCGGCAATCCGCAGCTCGGCAATCTTGGGCAGCTCTGCATTGACCTGCGCCTCACACAACAGCCCAGCCAGCGTAGCGATAGCCGCCGCGCGGCCAGTACCCGAAAGAGTCACCGTCGCAGTCGGCTCTTGCTGGCGATCATGCTCCAAGTGTTTCACCAGTTGTAGTCCAATCAGTACATCGGCTAGTTGTCGCGCTTCAGGGGATTGGCCCAGCAGGTAAAAGCGGCGGACGATTTGAGTCCGGTCTTTGACCGTCAAATCGGCTTGCTGCCAATTCGAACCGCGCGTGTGAATAAAATAGTGAGTCGCCTGAGGCTGCCGATCGAGAAGCTCAGCAGTGGCCGGTTGAGCAGTGAAATCCAGGCACGATTGCTCGTCGCAGGCCAGATCGTTCATCGTGCCGATATGTACCACAGCAGCGCCAGTGCCATTGTTTGGATCGCTGTGCGCAGGGCCAATTTCCAGAACGGAAATCGTCAATCCATCAGCCAGTTCAGCTTGATGCAGTTGCATTGCACGAGCCGTGCTTTGGCTGCCAGCGGGCTTCTGTTGTAGTGGTGTGGCTGTAAATTGCGGTGCCTCGTTGAGTGCATTCAATGGTAGCGACAGAGCGGTGCGACTCAGGGCGGGTAGCCACTGCTGGCGGAATAAATCTGCCGCTTGCTGTTGGTCGGAAACGGTTTTTGCCGAGTCGACAAACCAGCTACCAACGGCGGCTACTCGCTCGTCCGCCGGAGCTTCATGCTCGAAGACCGCCAAGTCTGTCGGCTCCAGTTCCTTCAGCGCCGCATCGGAAACGATCGGCGTTTCTCCTTGCAGCGTACGCAGGATCCAGCGAAAAGCACCCACCTGTAGCTCCTGCGTATCTTTGTGCGGACCTGGGGTGATGAGCACACCATAGTTCGCTGACTTGCCGAGCTTAGCGTACAACTTGGCCAGCTCGCGGTGCGTGCGCATGACACCATCCAGAGGGAAGATTCCGTCCGTGTCGGAATTGCTAAAGAGCAGCGGTCGCGGCGCAATTAGCGCGGCTAGCTTGGGGTAGTCCCAACCAAAATAATTAACCATGTACATGCAGTCGCAATGCCCGCCGACACAACCATCGACGATGTGATTGCGCAAGTCGGTAATACCCGCTACGGGCACGGCAACGCGAATGCGTTCATCGATGGCCGCGGCATACCAACTGTAGGCACCTCCCCCGCTGCGGCCGGTGATGCCGATCCGCGAACCGTCGATGCCCGGCCAACTTTCCAAGAGATCAATTGCGCGGACCGCATTCCAGGCCTCGACCCCGGCCGGGGTGTAGCCGCGACTGATCCAATCCCAGCGGCCGAGTTTATACGTGCCGTGATGTTCGCCGTTCAATTCGCCCAACTGTACCGTATCGATGATCAAGCAGGCGACGCCGTGCCGGGCAAACCACAAACCGTGATGCTGGTAGGCCGTCTTGTTGCCCAAAGTTCGCCCAGCATCTTTCACGCTGGCGTGACCGCAGACATACAGCACCGCTGGCCACCCCTGCTTGGGCGCTTCGCCCTGCGGCAGATAGAGGTTGGCCGCGACGTACAAACCAGGACGCGATTGATAATGCAAGCGTTCGATTGTCAGACCATCATGGTGGATTGACCCGACAATCGTAGTGTGCAGATCTGTCTTCTCGGGCAAAGGGGCCAAACCCAACATTTCCAACAATTCCCCACGCCACTCCAGCTTCTTCTCCTCCCAATTCTCCTTGGTCACAGAAGCTAGATCCGCATGAGTCGCCGCCTCGGCTCGCGAAACCTCTTGCTCGAAATACTTATCCCAATTGGGTGGGTCGGCGAAAACGGGGCTAACTGCTACGCATGCAATTAGGTACGGCATGAAGCTGAGGAACGAACGCTGGGAGTTGAATAGACAATGCATGCTGGGTGCCTCAAGCGGAGGTTGGCAGTGGTAGGATTGGCGGGAGGATAGACCGTTGGCATTTCTCCCAGGTGGATTTCACGATTTTTCGTAGCGGAAGTAGCGTCCAGGCTATTCTACACGCTAATGCTAAGCATCGCTGGCACCTGTGCGGCGGGGCTGAGAAAACTACAATTGTCCAGCTCGGCATGCCACATTCCACCTATCTTCCTAAGCATCTCATTGATCAAGCCAGCAGTTAGCCCGTTAACGCGCGACGAGTGGCGCTTAGTGCTGCTGTCAGCCATCAATTTCGTCCATATCCTCGATTTTGTGATCGTCATGCCGCTGGGCGATCTGCTGCGCCACGAGCTATCCATCACTCCACGACAGTTTGGCTTTGTCGTTTCCGCCTATGGGCTATGCGCCACGATGGCTGGGATTGTGGCGGCGACAGTGATCGACCGCTTCGATCGCCGCCGCACAATGCTGATTGCATTCATTGGCTTTTTGGCAACAACCTTGTATTGTGGTCTCGCTCCCAACTACGAACATCTGCTGCTGGCGCGCGGACTGGCCGGTCTGTGTGGAGGCATTGTAGCGTCTACTGTGATGGCCTTCATCGTCGACCTCATCCCCGAGCAACGGCGCGGCCGGGCGATCGGAATCGTTACCTCATCCTTTGCCTTTGCATCGACTATCGGTTTGCCTATTGGACTGTCGATCGCCAATGCCTTTCAGCATTTCGGCACACCCTTTGTCGCCATTGCGGCTTTTGGCACGTTGGTCCTGGCGGCGGCGTTCTACCTGCTCCCATCCTTGCCGGGGACGCATCGCGATCATCACGTTCATCCGCTAAGGTTGCTTCGCGACGTGGCCAGCCAGCCCAACCATCTGTGGTCCTTCGCATTCATGTTGACCATGGTGTTCGGCACATTTATGATCGTCCCCTTCATCGCACCCTACCTGCAAGCCAACAGTGGTTTAGCCTCCAAACACCTGCCGGTCATCTATGCTGTGGCAGGAATCTTCGCGCTGCTAACGATGAATATTAGTGGCTGGATGAAATCGGCGAAGAATTCCCCGGCGGCCCACTGACACTTTACTGGCTGGCGGGTTGGGTCGCCGTATTCTTCGGTTTGCTGGCCATTGGCCTGTCCTTTTTGCTACGGCCGGCGCCGAATTCCACTTTGTGAGCCGGACTGGCTAGAATAGAGTCTTAACAGCGGGCGGAAAACAACTGCCGCAGATATCGGTAGCCGAAGTCGCCAGGCTTTGGACTCCGATTGGTTTGTCCAAAGTCTGGCGACTTCGGCTACCACAGTAATTTTTCTCACGATGCTTAGTCAACTTTTTACCTTCACTCTCCTTACCTTAGCTCTCTCCACTTTATGTCGACCACTCCAGCGCGCTCTGCCTCCCATCCCATTCAAGAAAAACGTGTGGTTGCTGTAATCGACATCGGGGCGACCAGCGTGCGCATGGCCATCGCGGACATCGATGGCGATGGCAATGTGCGAGTCTTGGAGAGTCTGTCCCAGGCTGTCACACTGGGCAAGGATACTTTTACGCAGCGCCGCATTCGCAAGAGCTCGATCGAACAGTGCGTACGGGTGCTCAAGAGCTATCGCCGCCTATTGGCCGAATACGGCATCACGCGGCCCGATCAAATGCGAGTGATCGCGACCAGTGCAGTGCGTGAGGCCATAAATCGCTTGGCGTTTTTGGATCGCGTCTACATCGCTACCGGCATCGACGTGGAACCGCTGGACGAGGCGGAGGTCAATCGCATTACCTACATGGGCATTCAGCCGCTGCTGCAGTCCGATCCGCGCCTGGCCAACAGCAAATGCGTGGTGGTTGAAGTTGGGGGTGGCAGCACCGAAGTGCTAGTGGTCCAGGCGGGTAACGTGTTGTTTTCGCATACCTATCGACTAGGGTCGCTACGCCTGCTGGAGATGCTGGAAAAGTACGATGCACCTCCGACCAAGCAGCGCGCGATCATGGAGAGCCAAATCGAGCGCGTCGTAGCACAGATTCTCGAACACGTGCCGCGCGATACTCCACTGGAGATGGTCGCTATCGGTGGCGACGTTCGCTTCGCCGCAGCCAATCTACTGGAGTCCTTTGAGCCAACCAGCCTGTCCTATCTATCGGTCGACCAACTGAGCGCCTTCACTCGCAAAATGTTGGTCATGAGCGATGACGAGGCGGTGCGTAAGTATGGCATCAGCTTTCAAGACGCGGAAACCATCGCGCCAGCTCTACTGAGCTACGTCCTAATCGCGCGCGGCTTTGCGCAACAAGAGATCGCCATCGCCGACACCAATCTGCGCGATGGGCTGCTGCAAGATATGGCCATCCGCGATGTGTGGACGGCCAACTTTCGCAGCCAGATCATTCGCTCGGCCATCAGCCTAGGAAGGCGTTTCGATTTCCAGGAGAAGCATGCTCGACACGTCGCCACGCTGTGCCGCAAGTTATTCTCCGAATTGCAAGCGGAGCACCAGTTGGAACCGAAGATGGAGTTGATCTTGTATCTGGCCGCATTGCTGCACGAGGTGGGAACGTATATCAATGCCCGCAGCAACCACAAACATGCGATGTATGTCATTCGCAACAGCGAGCTGTTTGGATTGAGCCGCAAGGATGTATTGCTGGTTGCGTTGGTCGCGCGCTACCATCGCCGCAGCAGCCCGCAGCCACAGCACGATGGCTATTCAGCCCTGGACCGAGCCGATCGCGTGGCGGTATCCAAACTAGCGGCCATTTTGAGACTGGCCATTGCGTTGGACGATTCCCGCAGCGGTCGCATCAACGACATTCACTGCCGTAGCGATGGTAAGAAGTTGGTGGTTATCGCCAAAGGCGTCGAAGACGTTTCAGTCGAGCAGCTTGCCTTGCGGCAAAGTGGTAACCTGTTCGAAGAGACGTACGGTCTGCCCGTCCAAATCCGCCCCACTCGCCGCTAGCACCCCGTGGGATAAGCTTCTAGCTTGTCGTGGGATAAGCTTCCAGCTTGTCGTGGGATAAGCTTCCAGCTTGTCACCCCGTGGGATAAGCTTCCAGCTTGTCGTGGGATAAGCTTCCAGCTTGTCACCCCGTGGGATAAGCTTCCAGCTTGTCGTGGGATAAGCTTCCAGCTTGTCATGAAACTACTCATAAAACGCAAGCTAGAAGCTTGCGCTACTTTTTCTCCAACCCCAAAACTTAACTCTGGCAGCCTCCTAAGCCGCGCGGCGGAAATTGCGACTTATCTGCTGAAGCACCAGACTGGCGCGATGGTTCTTGGGCAATAGCCGAGTCATCCTTGCAGGCTGGGGACTTAGATTCTCCCGCCAATAGCTGGCCAACATGGCAAATAAATTATGCTTGGTGAGGACAGCTTCGCGGGCTGCAGCGACAGTCGGGCGAGCCGTTTCATAAGTAGACGAACGGATGAGATCGCGAATAATGGCCAGCGCCTGCTGAGGTTGGTAGATGTCGATAGCGGCAAAGCTCCCTTCAGGAAAACAATGGTGGGCTTCGCCACCGCCAAAATAAATGGGAAAGCTCCAGCCTAGGTACGCATCGGTCAGCTTCTCCGACATGAGATGCTGACTGTGATCATTCTCCAGCACGATATGGTACTTGTACGGCCAGATTGCATCGGCCTTATCGGTTACACCGCGTCGGCCATGCCCGAACACGTCGATTTGATCGCCCAGTTCAGCCTGCAAGAAATCCGTGAATTGGATGCGTTGTCGCTGGTCGGGGGTAAGCTGCTTGGTGCTGCAGATGACACTCAGCAGCTTGGGTTTTTCAGGGCAGGCCAAACTACTTAACTGGTCGTAGCCCAAAGCCGTTTGATGCGCTTGGCTGGGGTGCAAAGCGTAGTACCAGCGTTGACCTTCATTGCGATAGGTCACGTGTGGGTGATAGATGCAGTCTTGCGCGGTCCACACCTGGCCGAACTGGCTGGTAAAGCGACTGCGGTAGCGGCGCACGCTGGCTGGTTCGTATGTGAGCAGCAGCGTATTTTGTGGCGGGCAGAGTTGCTCCAGGGGTGTGCGCAAGTTATCGCAGACGACCCAGCCATCGACAGGTTCGGACGTGGGCGAGAAGATGAACTCAAATTCCTCCCACTGGCCTTTGCCGCCCGGTGTTTGTCTGGCTAGCTCGGCTTCTGGAAAGGACGCGGAAACAAGGATACGTGGCATCGTTGGCCTGCTGTTGATCTGCCTGCTGTCGATCTGTTAGGGGAGCGCACACCAAGACCTACATACCCGATCCCACCTATGGCTTTCAATAGCAAAATACTTCGGGAATCACGTTGAAACCGTGGGATAAGCTTCCAGCTTGTCATCCGTGGGATAAGCTTCCAGCTTGTCAGCCGTGGGATAAGCTTCCAGCTTGTCAGCCGTGGGATAAGCTTCCAGCTTG
>CAKQNH010000011.1 GCA_934255105.1 uncultured Pirellulaceae bacterium | reverse complement strand
TGTCGCCATCGATGGCGGCGTGGTCATTGCGCTTGCGTCCCACCACGTTGGTATCCATGCCAGCCCCCGAGATGTTCTTGCCTATATAGTCGACGATCAACAAATCGGCTTTGTCAAACGGCAGTCGCGGCATCCAACCCTTCGCTCGCTGCAGCAATTCGGGCTCGCGCGACTCAATCTCACTTGCTGCAACCCCCACCACCTCGGCCGTCTCTTCGTACGCATTCTCCAGGATGGCCAAGCCACCCAGAATATTGCAGCGACCGATCACTTCGCGGGCTACCGAGCGGACGATTTGATCGAACGAATACTTGGCGATGACTCGATGGTAGACCTCAGCGCCTTGACACTTACCGAGTCCGATAAGCATCATTTTCATCAGTCCGCTTTCGATCTCGCCGGAGAATTTGGTGTGAGGCTTGATGCGATTGACGACCAGCACATGGTCAGCCGCCATAGCTTCGCGGTCGAAGTAGACAGGAAAGCCCTCGGCGGCGGTAGTCACTTGAACAACATCCATCGAACTGCGAAGCGGGCAGCCCATAGCCGCTGGTGTAACGCCCAGGCGAGCTAGCACATCGGCCTGTCCCTCAGCGGTGGCGCCGCCGTGGCTGCCCATAGCAGGGACCAAGTAGGGCCGCGCTCCACGCTGTTTGAGAAAGTCGACGCAGGCGCGCGTGACCTGGGCGACGGCGGCAATTCCGCGGCTGCCGACCGTGATCGCTACGGATTGATCGCGCACATCCTGACGAACACAATCGGCCAGTGCGGCCATGGTCGCGGCGGGAACGTGTGCGAGTCGTGGCCGAGGAAATGATTGTCGCAGGCGAAAAAATCGGGGAAGCAAATCAGTCACTTGGAATCTCAGTACTATTTTTTGTCCACGGCCAACGCCGCTTCAAACTCCGCCAGTTGAGTGAGCATCTGACGCTCATGAGGTGCCGCGCGAATCGCCTGCTTTTGAGTACGCACGGCGTCTTCTACCTGTCCCGCAGCAAAGTAGCAGCGGGCGAGTGTGTCCAAGTAGATGGCTTCGTCGGGGCTGAGCTCTAGCGAACGCAGGCTCAGGCTGAGCGCTTCGGCCGTGCTGATCCGACATTTGCTCAGCAGCCAAGCGAGCTGGTTGCATTCCTGGGCCAAGCGAGGCGCGGTGACAGAGCGGCTGAGCCGGTCATTGGAGCGAGCCAATTGTTCTTCGGCCTCCAGCACTCGCACGCGAAATGAATTGCTCATCTGATCGAAGGCCTGCTGGAAATAGTCACCAAACGGCTCATCGCTGCCGAGCCGCTGTAGGGCAATCACCACATCTGGATTGGGCGAAGCGCCGTCGACTTCTAGTGCCCGCCGCAGGTGGGTGCTGGCCTCGAGTTTCTCCCCACGCTCCAGCGCCGACAGACCGCTATAAAAATGGTAGTTCGACAAGATGCCTGCCGGATTGCTGTAGATGTCAGCTTGCACTGGGAATTCCGTTTGGCGGTTGGCCATCGCCTCCTCTGCCAGTGGCTGGAGCGTTTGCGCGGCCTTGTCGTTCTCGCCACCGAACCAATAGAACTGCGCTAGATCGGCGCGGATGCCCGCTTGGATGCGCGAGTTGAGCTCTACCGCTTTGAGGTACTGCTGCTCGGACCACGCAAACAGCCCTCGCTCCGCCAACAGACGCGCATATTGATAATGACGGTTGGCCTGGATCTCCTCCAAATTTAAGTTGGTAAGATTCTTGAGTTGGTCGAGCTGTTTCACCACCGCTTGGCTGGCTTCATCGGCAGACCGTTGGGCCGCGGCCTCATCGCCCAGTCGCAGGTAAGCCTCAGCCAGGTAATAGCCAAGCTGTGGCTCTTGGCCGAACTGCTTCGCATAGCGCTGCGCCAACTCGGGGACCAGCTCGGGTAGTTCGGCTTCGATGGCCCAAGCCGATGAGGCGACCAGTGCTTCTGTATCCTGCCCCACCTGCTCCAAACTGGAACGCACCAGTTCCAATGCTGGCTGGCGACCGTAGCGATCCGTGACCCACAAACCAATCCAACGATACAGACGCAATGAAATCAACTGCGCTTGCAGGCTTTCGGCAGCTTGCACGCGAGCGCTACCTGCTGCGGAATTCTCTATCGCAGCGTGGGCTTTGTTCGCAGCTTGCGCCAATTCTTCGTCAACGATGTCTCTCCAGACAGCCACGCCGGCTGCGTTGGATTTCCCGGTCTGGGCGGAGCGCCCCGCTCCACTGTCAGGAGCCCCGCTGTCAGAATTTCCGCTGACGGCATTCAGGTCAGCCACCAGAGCCCGCAGCCAGGTAGAGGCTGTGCGCTGGCTATCTCCTAAAGTCAGCGCGATTGAGCCAGCAAGCTGCGCAGCAGTTTGTGAACGCGGCTGCGGTTCCAGACGCTTCAATCGTTGGGCAATCGCCTGCAGCAAATACAATGCAGCCGACTTGGAACGCAGTTCACTGCTTTCGAACCGCGCCAGGCGGCACAGAGCCAGCATCGCGTCGGGGGAACCGATGTCCGACAGTTGTAGCAGCGTGGCATCGCGGGCGTCGCTTTTGGATTCGTTGTACTTCTTGAGCAGTTCGCGAACTTCCACCGCATCGCTCTCGAGCCACCACACGACATTTTGGCTGTCGATCAAATACCGCGCCGCGCGAGCCACCTGTGCATTGGGATGCTCCAAGGCGGCTTGTCGCAATTTTTCGAAGGCGGCTAAGCCTATCCGTTCCAGCTCCCACTTGGCGTCGTTGCGGCGGTGATAGTTCTCGTCGCCAAGCTGCTCGATCAACGCGACGATCTGAGCCTGCTGCTCGCTTTCGCTAGCTGCCGGTGCTTGCGCTAACGCGCTTGAGGTGCCACAGCTCCACAGGCTAACAAGCAACAACACGAGCGACGCGAGTCGCTGGCTCCGCAGCCATGGCGGTTGGAAACTACGCTCAGCCATAGAGCCTACTCTTGATCAATAAAAAACATGTCAGGGATGAGTAAAAGTAACGTAAGCATCCTGCTTGTCGTGGGATAAGCATCCTGCTTGTCGTGTTGTAAGCATCCTGCCTTTTCATACCCCACAACTTTTCACGAGTCTTTTCCCTATCGATTTTCTTGCACTATCTCTGTTCGCACTGGATCCTCTCCCTCTGGGAGAGGTCGAGCCTAAGCGAGGGAGAGGGGCAAGCGCAATCTACCTCTGTGTAAGCAATCTACCACCGTGTAATCCGTCTCCGCCCTCCCCCTCGCCTAGGCTCGACCCCTCCCGCTGCGCGGGAGGGGGTATGATGCGCACGGGTGCATTACTTGTCAGCCAGCAGAGCTTCCACGGTAGCGACAAACTCGGCATCATCGGGAGCCGTCTTGGGGGCGAAACGGGCGACGGGCTGCCCCTCGCGATTGATCAAGAACTTCTCGAAGTTCCACTTGATCTTGCCGGACCCGGCAGGCTTTAGATCGAGCTTGGTGAGCTGCTTGTACAGATCGCAAGCACCGTCACCGTTGACTTCGACCTTGTCAAACATATCGAACGTAACGCCATAATTCGTCGTGCAGAATTCCGAAATCTCTTTGGCAGAACCAGGCTCCTGCTTTCCAAATTGGTTGCAGGGGAAACCCAACACGACCAAGCCCTGAGACTTATGTTTTTCGTACAGCTCTTGCAAGCCCGCGTACTGAGGCGTCAAGCCGCACTCGCTGGCCGTGTTGACGATCAAGACAACTTTGCCTTTGTACTTCGACAGGTCGACCTTTTCACCACCCAACGATTTCATCGATCGCTCCAGGGCAGAAGTTGTATCGACCTTGGTGGGCTGTTTCTCGTCTGCGGCGGACTGCGGCTGTAGGCAAGCGCTGGCGAGTAGGCTCAAGCCGCCTACCAGCATTCCGAAACGACAACATCCAACCAGAGAATTATGAACTAGGCGCATGACAAAACCTTTGTGATAAAAATGTGGAGAGACACTATGGACAGTATACCACTCGCCGGAGCTAGTGTGGGTGTGGCTGTAACCCGTATTATTCATAACCCGCAGCGTCAGCAAGGACGTTCGACGCCGATCCAAAACTCAACCGCCTGCATCAGAAGCTCCTGGTGGCCGGTTTGGTTTCCTTCGCATCGCCACCGCCGAAGAGCTTCTTCGGCAGTCCGAATAGGTCAAAATCTAGCTTCGGAAGCAGACTGGGAAGCTGGGGGTCGGCCTGCACGGCCAAGGGCTGCAATTCCAGTTCAAATGTGCCTACCAAGGCCAAGCTGTTCGTCGCCTGAGTCAAATGCACGCGACCACCGCGGAACCAGTCGATCCAGGGTGCCGCGTAATCGGGGGGCGGCAGCGGCTTGCCACGCGCATCGAAACTGGCATTGGCCCAAGCGGTGCTGATCCACCAGCCGTCCTCACCGCCGGCCAGCGGCTGGAATTGATAGGTCCCTCCCAGTGGACATTGCAGACGCACATCGAGCAGTCGTTGAGCGACCGCCAGACAATCGGGGCCAGGGACTTTCAGTTGTTGGTGAATCGCATCCAGCAGCCGGGCGTTGCCTTGCGACGCCTTCCACGCGCGGGCGTACCACTGCTGGTTGATCCAACCCGCCAACTTTGAGCCACTCAAATTGGCCACTCGTGCGCGGACCTGCGCCAAGTCATCGGTGCGCATGATTCCCAACTGTGGGATCGCTTGAACCAAGATCGATCGATCGAACGACATCAAACTGAATTGCCCATCCTGCCAGCGCCAGAGGCCACCCAGCATGCGCGAAAAGCCCGCGGCATCGGGGCGTGCCAATCCAATGCCTAAAGGCAGTTGCTCCATGATGCCCGGTTTGGGCCAACCGCCGATGTACGCCGGCGCGGCGCGCAGTGCTTGTAGCGTTTTGATCAAGCCCTGAGTATCTTCGGGGGCGGGCGGAACCATGTCTTTCACGCCGCCGAACAGATGGTAGTCGCCCGAGACGATCCCCAGCGTGTTGCCACCTCGCACGTGCGCTTGCAGCGATGCAGCGTCGTCGGCGGGTAACGTGAGTTCAATCGGAGTGGGCGCGCCCAATTGCCGCGCGATCCAGCCATACTTTTCTGCTTCAAAGGGTGCCACATAAGCTTCCACGGCCACTTGCTCAGTGCGCTCGCCAGCGGCGCGGAAGCGGCGCAATCCCAATAGCAGTGGGTCCATGTGGCGCCACTGCTCCTGATAGAATCTAGCGATGTCGGCGTAGCCCTGAGCCTCGACTTCATTGACTGACTGCAATTCGACATCGGCGATTGGGAGAAAGCTGCCGCGAGCACCGCGGATGGAGTCGATCCAACCACTGTCCGTGCGCAGGCTTTGCGCCCCGTCGACCCGCTGGTCAAACCAGGGTGCCAACAATCCCTGCGCCTTGAGGCTTTCAAGGTCGCGTCCCTCCAACCCCTCGCTCGCGGCTACGGCCGTCGCCACCTCGGCGATCTCTAGATGCGCGATGGCAGCCAACCGGCGCCGCAATTCAATTTGATAGTGTGGGCTGACCAGGCGATGAAAGAAATCGGGCGAGAGATAAGCGAACACGGAATAATTATTGGCATCGGGCATCCAGGAACGCGCCCAGCGAAAACAGGGAGTCGCGGCCAGGGCCGGAGCCCCATCGCTGACTTCCAAGAAGCGCTGTACGAGCGTGCGGCTAGTGGTAATGAAAATGTAATTCCCGTCGCTAACCAGGAACGAACGTATGCGGTTGTCCGGCGTACTCAGCAGGGCTACTTGGCGACCAGCGATCGTGACATTATCTAGACTCGCATCGGAGTTGTTAGCCAGCACAGCCTTGCGATCCGATTCCATCGAGCCGCGCAGCAATTGGGGTTGGTTAGCCAGGAAGAGAACGCCCAAGCTGGCCCCCTCTTTCATGTATAAATCGGTTCCGATGATGGCCATGTCGTCAACCAACTTGTCCCCGAACATTTTGGCGATCGACGTGAGCTTGGTCGCCAACATGCGTTCCATGCGCGCCGAAGCGTCGTAGTTGAAGCCGCGCAGGAGCACCGACTGGGCGATGTCTCCGCCATAGCGTTCCGCTAACTCTTGAAACCAGACGTAGTTTGAGAAACTGCCAAAACGCAAGTAAAAGCACTCGGGTGGAACGCGCTCGGCCAGCAATTCAATCACCACGTCCGCAGGCACCGGTGGCAGCACGGTCGGCTGCCACTCGGGTTCGGGAGGCAGCGGTAGCGTGGGCGCCGCTGCCGGGGCCGGCGCGGTCAAGACTTCGTCGAGGATCTCCTCGCGCAGTGGCTCGATGGCCGCCAGCAACGCCAGCGTTTTGAGCGGCTGATCCAGCTCCGATTGCTCTGCAGTGCGTCTCTCTGTGGCTGATTTGGCTGGAGGCGCATTGATAACGGCCGGCGGTAGCCCCAGTCGGGCTCCCAGCATGGCGACCAGCGTTTTGTGTACTAGCTTGGGGAATTCATCTTCCGCCAAAGCTTGCCGCGCCGATTCTGTGTAGGCGCTCCACCAACCGCTCAGCAACACCGCATGGCTCATCCCTCCAACAGTGTCCACGCCGGCGGGTGCCGACGGATCGATGCGAATTTGCTGCTCGATGTCCCCCGTCAACTGCACGTCGATGGGCTCGCTGCCACGGAACAGTCCCCAGATGGTAAGGCCTACAGGAACTTGACGTTTCTCTGGCGGGCCACGGACGACGCTGCGCAGGCGATCGATCAATCCACCACGGCGACCGATAGTAGGCACCGCAGGCGCGGGTTGAGCGACCTCCACTTCGACCGTGCGAATTGACATGGCCGGGTAGAAAAGACGACCGCTACTGTCATTGACCAGGACACGTGGTGGGCCGCTAGTCAAAGTGGGCGGCAACGATACTTCCAGCCGTAGCACACCAAATGGTTCTGCCGGAATTGCAATCGGTGGCAGCGGGCCGCCTGCCGCCCCCGGAGGCGTGCCGCGCGGTATCTCCTGTCCCCCAGCGGGCTCGATACCACTGGCCCCCAATACGCACATGGCTGCCAGCAGACCAGACAGGGGCATTAGTGGAGCCCAGAGCCTGCCCAGTGACGTCTCGCACCTGCTCGGTAAATTCATCAATGCAGCAATGGAATCTGCACGAGCAGTGCGTTCCAGGAGCCTATAAGCGAGCGGAAATAAGGGCAACAACATCGGAAGTGGTATCCAGAGAGTAAACGGCGGTCGCTACTCATAGTACGGCCCGCGGCAGGGCTGAACAAGTCGCGCTGGCAATGCTGGCGCGAAAGCAAGCATGGTACTGCAGGTGCCTGAGCCTGCCGTCGCTAGCACCGCCAGTCTTGCCGACTTCCGCTACGCTTATCCTTGGCGAGGCGCCTTGACGGCGGCCTTCTTTTGAGCCGCGCGATGGGCCGTCTGGATTTGCCGACGCGCAGCGTCCATGGCGCGACGCCGCTTGGGGTTGTCCGCTTGCCCCGTCATTTCATACAGGAAGCGACTGGCGAAGGTGTCTTGCGGCCGTCCCCACTTCATGCGTTGCAGGGGCAAGCACAGGGTGAGTTCATCCTGGGCGCGAGTCACACCCACATAGCACAAACGGCGTTCTTCTTCGACATCGTCGTAATTTTCAGCTAGAGAACGGCGGTGAGGTAGTATCCCCTCTTCCATGCCGACCATGTACACGAACGGGAACTCAAGTCCCTTGGCGCTATGGTAGGTCATCAGCGCGACGGCGTTGCGCTGTTGCTCTTTGTCTTTGGGGCTGCCAAATTCTTTGCCTGCCAGGGTGACATCATCCAGGAAGCCATTCAGACTGGGACTGTTGGCGTCGGCTTCGTATTCGGCCAAAGCGTTGATGACCTCCTCGACCGAAGCTTGACGCGCTTGCGCCTCTTCTGCGGTGGGGTATATCCGCTCCAAAGCGGCCATGTAGTCCAAGTCGTAGACCAACTCGCGCAACACGCCGGCCAACGAGACGTCCGGTTGAGCGAGTTTTTGTTGGCAGCGGGCGGCCAGCAACTGCAAACGCTCGACACCGCGGCGAGCCGGTTCGGGCAAGCCAGCGATAAATGCCTTGTCCGAGAATATCTCCCACACCGTTTTGCCTTGCGATACGGCCTGGCCAAGGAGCGTCTCGACCGACTTGGGGCCAATGCCGCGCTGGGGCACGTTGATAATCCGCAGCAAACTCACTTCGTCTTGCGGATTGTCCACCACGCGCAGGTAACTCAACAGATCGCGGACTTCCTTGCGGTCGAAAAACGACTGGCTACCCACTAGAGAATAAGGGATCTGGGCCTTGCGCAGTTCGGTCTCGAACACGCGCGGCTGCTCGTTGGTGCGGAACAGAATTGCAAAGTCGCGTGGCTCGAACTGCTTGCGTTCCAGCACTTTGCGGATTTCGTCGGTGATCCCACGAGCTTCCTCGACTTCATTCTTAAACTGCAAGATGCGCGGTGGAGTGCCACCTGCGCGAGCGGGCTTTAGGACCTTGTCGTGCCGCGTCTTGTTGAATGCGATCAAGCGGTTGGCAGTCTCTAAAATGGCCGTTGTGCTGCGGTAGTTGGCCTCCAGTCGCACGACTTTAGCCTCGGGCCAATCCTTGTTGAAGTTCAGGATGTGGCGCACTTCCGCGCCGCGCCAGCCATAGATCGACTGGTCGTCATCCCCCACCACGCACAGATTGCGATGGGTGCCGGCTAGGCTGCAGATGATGGCGTATTGCGTTTGATTGGTATCTTGGTATTCGTCGACCAGCACGTGATCGTAGCGTCCGGCTTCGGCCGCGCGGACATCGTGGTGCTCGCGGAAGAGTTGTTCGGTCGACAGCAGCAAGTCATCAAAGTCCATCGCTCCGCAGAGTTTGATCGCTTGTTGATAGCGGCGGTAGCCACTGGCGGCCACATGTTCGGCGTCGGTCCGCGCCAGCTCTTGGGCTTGATCAAAGCGCACCCCAGCGTTCTTCCAACGGCTGACGTGCGACAGGAAGTCGGCTGGCTTGAGCATCCCCGTGTGTACGCGCAATTGTCGCAGGACATCGCGAGCGGTCGCCTCTTGGTCGCTGCGGTCGTAGATGGCGAAACGCTCTGGGTAGCCCAACTTTCGCGCGTGCCGCCGCAGAATCTGCACACAATTGGAGTGAAACGTGCCGATGACAGGGGTGGGATGGGCCGGCGAACCGCGGGGCACTCGCCGCTTGGGGCCGAGCATCTTAGTCACCCGCTCACGCATTTCCTTGGCGGCTTTGTTGGTGAACGTAACCGCCAAAATGCGCTCGGGAGGCGTTCCGTGGCGGATTAAATTGGCGATGCGAAAGGTGACGACGCGCGTTTTGCCCGATCCGGCACCGGCAAGAACCAGCATCGGACCACTGAGCGTATTTACAGCATCATGCTGTTCTGGATTAAGGCCGTGGGACATGCTCGCATCGTATCGAGCTGCCGAGCTTTGGCCAGGGGGGGATTTGGTGTTGCGAATTTGGCGAAGAACTCTAGAATACCGGTCCCATATCCACATGCCCATATCAACATGTAGGCCACGGACCCAACGCACGCCCAGGCGAGCTTGCGTCCGAGCAGTTTATAGATAGCATTTTCAATCCAGCGAGCGTGAAGGCTACCAGCCATGAAAGTTGTATCATCGATCGGCGCTTTAAAGTTCCGGCATCCCGACTGTCAAGTTGTCCGCCGCCGCGGCCGAATTTACGTGATTTGCAAGAGCAATCCACGCTTTAAGGTCCGCCAGGGTGGTGCTAAGAGCAAAAAGCGCAAGCGTTAAGCAGCCCGGCCACTCCTGCGTCTGTTCTTTCGTCGCACGAGCACTCTTGCCCGCGTGTCCCCCCCGTAGAACGGGCACTCCTGCCCGTTTCCGAGGTAGCACGCGCACTCTTGCCCGCGCGCCTCCCCGTAGCACGCGCACTGTTGCCCGTTTTCCTGTGGCACGCGCACTCTTGCCCGTTTTCCTGTGGCACGCGCACTCTTGCCCGTTTTCCCGCAGCGCGCACACTCCTGCCTTTTTGTACCCCACAAGTCATTCCCTGCCGGCGCAAATCGCTCCTTTGCCCAAGCGAATCGCACCCCTGCCCGCGCAGAGTGAGGGGTCTAGTCGAGGGGGAGGGCGGAGACGGCTTGCACGGATGCAGTTTGCTTGCCCCTCTCCCTGCTTAGGATCGACCTGCTCCAGAGGGAGAAGGGCCAGGGCGAACAGAGCTCGTGCAAGAAAATCGATAGTGAAAAGGCTCGTGAAAAATTGTGGGATGTAAGAAGGCAAGAGCGGCCAGGTTAGGGGGAGATGACAAGCTGGAAGCTTATCCCACGGCTGACAAGCTGGAAGCTTATCCCACGGCTGACAAGCTGGAAGCTTATCCCACGTTAGGCGGTTAGCGGCAAGGGACTGTCGGCAAAGTCGCGGTAGGCGGCGATGACTTGTTCGTGAGTGATCATCGCGTGAGAGTCCAATGCGGCAGCTAGCAGAAAACGCATGCGAGCGCGGCGAATCACCCCCTTCTCCATGAAGTGCCCAAATAATCGCACCCGCTGCTCCGCTTGTTCGTCTGCAGAGCAGCGCCGAGCGTGGCGTTGATCGGTCGGTTCAATCAACCACAGGCCTTGCACGGCCGCGCGATCTGCGCCCGCCGCCGCGCTGCACAGCAATGCTGCCGGGCCGCGCTGCGAGTCTGCGGATTCGGATGACTCCGTAGCCATCGCTTTTGCAGCGGCCGACACCTCTGGAGCTGGCACCCCTGGAGCTGGCGATGCGGTGGTTGGGATCAGTTGCCGATG
Source organism: uncultured Pirellulaceae bacterium (assembly GCA_934255105.1). Lineage (GTDB taxonomy): Bacteria > Planctomycetota > Planctomycetia > Pirellulales > Pirellulaceae > Aureliella. Next base: position 8,122 of record CAKQNH010000011.1, on the reverse strand, counting down.
TTCGAAAGTACTCCAGCTCAGTCCCGGCGGCGCAGTACAAGCAATCTCCAGCTCGGGCTGGGTATCGAGCAGATCGGTCTGGATGCTGAGCCATAGTTCTACAGCAGCCGCAAATGGTGCGGCCGGTTGCAATAGTCGCCAATCGAGTTGGTAGGAGAACTGCTCAGACGGTCCTTGTCCGTACCGCACAATTAAATCGCTTTGCCGACTGTAGACCTCATGTGGCTGGCTGCTATGGGCGAGGATGGGCCTGACTGCGGCAAGCTGCCAAGCGACAGGCTTCCCGGCCTCAGGCTCCCCAGCGACAGTGGGCTGTTCAGCCTGCGTGGTTTTAATTTGCCAGTGAGCGCCTCGCGCAGGCGCACTAGGGACAACCTCAATTTGACTTGCTCCTACCACTCCGATTGCGGACGCTTCGGATAAACGCCAATGCATGGCGGCTGTCTCCAACAGTGAAATGCTTGTGAAATCGCACATACCCAACTCGCCATGCAAGCGGGCTAGCTATCATTATGCCATCGCCCCACTAACCTTGGTAGCACAGCACCCTGGCGGTGTACCAGTCGAGCAAGCATACTATGCACTAGGTTCATTTATTAAATGTCGCCGATTCTCTTGCCGTCTGTGTTGTGAGCCCAACGCGCTAGCCTGGGTTCTCGAAGGCGTAAACCATGCATGCATGCTGGTTAGGCTAACAGATGCGACGTCGCGTTAGGCCAGAACAAAGAAGCAAACTGAATTTCGAACTGGAGCGGTCGTGAGAGCTAGTCGCTACAAGCTGTCGCTGAGCAAGCTCATCACGCGCTATTGGCCGCTGGTGATCGGCGGCTGGATCGCGCTGGCCATTCTGTTGCGGACGATTGCACCCGCCTGGAACGACATTGCCGCCGATGGAGACTTGGCCTTTCTTCCCCCCACGGTTCCCAGTGCGGTTGGGCAACGCGAATTGACGCGTGCCTTTCCCAGCATGGGCTCGCGAAGCGCGATGGTCATGGTCATCGCCAACGATCAAGCATCACTGAGCGCCGGGGATCAAGCGTTGGCGATGGAAGTTGCCAGGCGCTTGCACTGGGCCGCAGCTAGAAATCTCTGGACTAAACTCCAAACTCCGTTGACGCAATCGCCCCTCGACCCACAGGCCGTCAACCCCAAAGCAGCCGACCCAGAGGCCAATGTCGCCGCTCAGAATGCGATCGACAATTTGAACGAAGCGATTGAGATCGAAGAAATCCTGGGACGCTATCTGCAGAGCGTAACACCCAACGCTGATTTCTTAAGACTGCCCGACGCCTACCAGTTGCGTGGCCAATTGCTCAGGGACTATGGCGAAGCGAGCGATCAAGCGCAAGCTGCCTTGGACTTAGATACTGCAGCGCTGATGCGCGAGCAGCATACCCTGGTGCTGGCGGACGAATTGCCGGCCTGGGCCAAAAACATCCAGGATGTGTGGTCTTGGCGACATCCCGTGGTAGGCCATAAGCTCGGCAGCAACGAGGCTCGCGCACGACTGATCAATGTGCAGCTTGGCAGCGACTTCACCGCCGTCGACAATATCGCCACATTCAGCGGATTGGAACAATTGGTGCTCAAGCTGCGCCAGCAGTACGAACCTTTGATCAGCCCCGGCACGCGTATTGAGTGGAGCGGGTCGGCCGCGGTGGGGGCTGATATGCTGCGGGCAGCGGCCAGCGGCGTAAAGATGACGGAGTCGATCACGGTCTTGCTGGTGCTATTGATTTTAGCAGTGGTGTACCGCGCGCCGATCCTCATCGCCATTCCTCTGGCCAGTATCGGGCTGAGTCTGATGGTCGCTACCAATCTGATCGCGCTGCTGGCTCGCGACCCTGCAACGCATAGCGGCTACGGCCTGTCGGTTTTCACCACCACCCGGATCTTTGTGGTGGTCTTGCTGTTCGGCGCAGGAACCGATTTTTGTATGTTCTTGTTAGCTCGTAGTCGCGAACTGCTGCAAGTTCGCTCGGTCGGCTCGCGGCGAGCTTGGCAGCGCCTGGTGGGGCGCAGTTGGTTGAGCGTGCATGATGCGTTGGTGGCTAGCGCACTGACCACCGTGGTCGGTTTGGCCCTGATGTGGTTCTCGCATTTCGAGAAATTTCAATATAGCGGACCCATCATTGCAATCAGTCTACTAGTCACTCTCTGCGTGTGCCTCACGTTCACCCCCGCGCTGCTCAGTGGCATTGGCCAGGTGGCTTTCTGGCCACGACGCCCCAACGGCCATGAGACAGGCAGCTCGTCCTCAACTCACAACCTGGCGCTGGACCAGTCTGCGGCCGACGATTCGGGTTATTGGGCGAAACTGGCTGGCTGGGTGGTGGCGCGTCCCGCAGCCGCTTTAATTGTCACGCTGCTGTTACTGGCGATCCCGGCCGGGTATGGGCTGACGCGACTGGGCCATGTGACCTACGACTTAACCGAAGAGCTATCCGCTTCGGCACCCAGTCGACGAGGCGCACGCTTGATCGCACAGTACTTTCCTACTCAGGATGGCAGCCCTTTGAAGGTGTTGCTAATTCGCGACGAACCCTTCGCCTCTGATGACCAATTGCAGGAGGCTTGCAATTCCATATCGGCTGTTCTGTATGTTGATGGTGTCGATTCGGTGCGCGGCTTGACCGATCCACTGGGCGACTATCCGCCGGGCAAGCGCATGGGACTGTTTGACAAAGATGCGTGGCGGCGGCGGGTGCTAAATCGCATTGCGCGCGAGCGCTATGTGAGCAACGTGGACACCATGCAACTGCGCGTGGCGCGGTTTGATGTGGTGCTATCCGACAATCCCTTTTCGCTGGCAGCCGGGGCGACACTGAAACGCATCCAGGCGGCCCTCGCACAAGAACTGAACCGGCCGCAGAGCGCCTGGCACGGAGCGCAACTGACGACGACGGGTACCACTGTAGGGATTACGGATCTGCGGCAAATCACGCAAGCCGACCAGCGGCGAATCCAAATCCTGGTCACGATTGGTGTGTGGTTGGTGTTGATGATTATGCTGCGGCAATGGGTGCTGTCGACCTACTTGATCTTCACGGTGCTACTAAGTTATTTCGCCACGTTGGGAATCACCTACGCCACCTTCGCCGCTTTGTACGCGCCCGACTATAGCGGGCTGGATTGGAAGGTTCCGCTATTCCTGTTCGTAATTCTAGTAGCCGTGGGGCAAGACTATAATGTTTATTTGGTAACGCGGATATTCGAAGAGCAACGCAGGTTGAGCAAGGCGGGTGAAGTCAGACGCGAGGCGGTGCGGCGGGCACTGCAGATGACTGGCGGGATCATTACCAGTTGCGGATTTGTGATGGCTGGGACATTTATCGCCATGACGGGACCGGCCGTCTTGCTGTGGCTCAGCCCAAGCCTTCCCGCTGGCTGGGTCGACCCCAATACGCCGGTGCTGCGCGGTATGACCGAACTGGGTTTTGCTTTGGCGCTGGGTGTGCTGCTGGATACTCTCATTGTGCGCACCATCTTAGTCCCCGCCTTTATGGTCCTGAGAACGGGCCGCTGGAAAGACGGATAGTTCATTGAAAATCGTCTATTTGACCGCTGGTGCCGCAGGCATGTACTGCGGCAGTTGCCTGCACGACAACGCGTTGGCCAAGGCGCTAATCCGCTTGGGACATGACGCGCTGCTGGTTCCGATGTACACGCCTATTCGCACCGACGAAGCGGACGTGAGCAGTCCCCGGCTTTTCTATGGCGGCTTGAATGTCTATTTGCAGCAGCTCTCGCCACTGTTCCGCCGACTGCCAAATTGGTCCGATCGCTTCCTGAACGCGCCGTGGTTGGTGGACTGGATCGCCTCGCGAGCCATGGAGACGTCCGCGGCCAGCTTAGGTGCGCTGACCGTGTCTATGCTCAAAGGCACTCAAGGCAACCAACGCAAAGAAGCTCAGCGGCTGTGCGCTTGGCTGAGCACGTTCGAACCCGACGTGGTGATATTCTCCAATCTACTGATCGCCGGTTGTATAGAGGAGCTGAAGCGTCAGGTCGGCTGCCCCGTGGTAGTCATGCTGCAAGGCGACGATTTTTTTTACGATGGACTGATAGAGCCCTATCGCCAGCAAGCCCTCCAAGAGCTGCGCAAACTAGCCCAGCAAGTCGATCTGTTTGTGGTGCACAGTCGCGAGTATGGTTTGCGCATGCAGGCCATGTTGGGCTTTGCTGACAATGCCTGGCGCATCAACCCGCTGTCGATTGACCCCAGTGACTTCGGCTCTCAGGAACCTGAACCTCTGCAAGAAAATATGCCACAAGTTAACCACGCGCCAACCATAGGCTACTTAGCGCGGCTCGCACCTGAGAAAGGCTTGCACCTGTTAGTCGATACCTTCATCGACATTGCCCACCGACCGCAGATGTCGCAAGTGCGATTGGCGGTGGCAGGCTGGCTGGGCAAACAACACCGAGACTATTGGCAAGAGCAGCTCGAAAAACTAGCGGCAGCCGGACTGTCTCAGCGGCTCGACTACCACGGGAGTGTCGATCGAGCTGGCAAACTGCAGTTTCTGCAGTCGATCGATGTGCTGTGTGTGCCCACCACGTATCATGAGCCCAAGGGACTGTTTGTGCTGGAGGGACTCGCCGCTGGTGTGCCCTATGTGCAACCCGCCCACGGAGCTTTTCCTGAGATGCATGCGCGCCATGGCGGCGGATACTTGTTTGACCCTGAAACGCCCCACGCTCTGGCTGATCGCATGCTGGAAGTCCTCTCAGACATCGATGCGCTGCGGCAATTGGGCTCTGAAGGCCGACAAAAACTACTCGCCAACGATACGAACCAGCATGCGGCTCAGCGGCTGGTCGAAATGTTAAAGGCGGTCACAGCATAGCTTCCACTGTAAAAAAAACAACTAAAACAACTGCTGCAACTTTGGCTGCGGTAAAGCGTATTAAGCAACCGTAACCTGCATTAGTCGTGAAGCCACGACAGCACTTGCATCATAAGTCTGTGAGCATCAGTGGCGAATCCACGGCAGCAACAAAATGCTGTCCCCACTTTCCCACTGCCCCCCACTTCCCCACTTCACGGCTAACAAACTTCACTACGAGCTGCCTCCACTTCGCGGTTGGCTAGCCGTCTGCACACGCGACGAACTGCGATCAAACATCTCCCGCAACACTTCGCGCAAATTCCCGGCATGTTTCTCGAACAGTTGCCGCGCGAAATCAGGAGGGAGCGAGCCGGTGATCCCTAATTCTTTCAATATTATTTCAAGCAGTTCGAGCGTAGGTCGGGTATGCACCCAAACCGGCAAGCGTGTCCACCGGCACGGTCGATGTAGCGTAACAACTAGTCCGCCACAGCGGCCTTGACGGGCGGTCGAGTGCAATAGCCGAAAGCGCTGCGACCATGGCAGCCGCTCGATGCCATCGATCAAGAGTATTGTTTGCGGAGTGACCCGAGCGAATCGCGCCTGCAACCACTGCCGTCGCTGGCAGTCGGACAATCCAAAATCTTCGTGCAAAAAACGTCGTGGGGGAATGTCGATCAACAAAGTCTGTAGCCCGTGGACGCTGCTGAGCGGTAGTGTAGCGGTGAGCGGTTCACTAATGGCATCCCTCGCAAAGCCACCATCATCGGTCTCCGATTTTGTTTCACAACTCGTGGAGAGTCGCCGGTGCATCTCGCGTAGCAGGGTAGATTTTCCACTACCGCGCGGGCCAACGATGGCCGCGCGATATCCCACGCGGTGCAATGCATTCAGGTGAGCGTCCCACGCGCGATTATCAGGAAAACGAAACAGCAAACGTTCCAGGCGTTGCTGTGCAAAAGGATTGGTGGCAGCTCTTTGAAATGCGCCCATTGTGTCTGCTGTGAGGGCCTCGCGATTCATCGATGGCCGATCTGCAGCCAAGGCTTGCTAACACCGAGTGCCTTCATATCCTCGGCCGCGCTGACCAAAAAGATTTCGCTCGGCCCATGAGCGATCACGATGTCGGCGCGGGTCGAGCGTTTCGACGGCAGACCGACCGCTTCGATGGCCCACTGTAAACTGATCAATTGTCCAGAGAAGCTAAGCGGGCGCCGCGGGGCAATGAATTCAAACGCAAAGTTCAATTGGATCGCTTTGGCAAGCTCTTGCCGTCGCTCGTCGACGATGGCGAAATCTCGCGTTCCCTTGCCAGTGGTGTACCAAATCAACCGCACGGCCAACGCTTCATCCGTCGACGCGTTGGCTGTGCGCCCACGCACAATACCACGAATTTTTTCGCCGGGAATGAAGTGGACTTTGTTTTTTTCTAATGTGATCTCGAACATGCTCGCATCCGGCTCATCGATTGGCTAGGCAATGGGTGGAGTGACACGAAACGCAAAGTCTTCCTCGACGTCCGGCCACCAGGCGATGTGACCGTGAACCCTGACCACCCATTCTATTTTATTGTTTGCTTGGTCGAACGAGTGCATCGTCTGCGGCGGGATGGTGACGCTGCGCGTCCCGAACGGAATCTCGTCAAACTGTGCGGTCGAAACGACTTCGATACAGGCGAAAGGGGACTGGTCGGTGCGCGTGTCCGTACCTTGAACGTACCTCGCCCACTCCTGCCCCACGATATAAATGGACAGTTTATTCAGCCGTGACCAACCCCCGGCGACCTCCCACGCCACCTCCATCGTGTCCCCCAGCGGAACCGCTCCGCTAGTGAGCGCGATCGTGATCCGCGGATTGACCAAAGACATGAAGCTGCGCACGAGTCCCAGGAGCAACAACAAGCCTATCAAAACGAAGGGCAGCAGAAATAACCCGAGTCCAACTTGTCCCCACATGTTGCCCAATGGCGGATCGGCGAACAAGACCCATAAGAAGACACCTACCACCCCATTCCAGAAGCAACACGCAAGCAACACCGCTAACAGCTTGGCCAGCTTCGTATGCGCCGGTTTGAGTCGTTGTGGAATAGCCGCTTGTTGATCGGCCAGATCCTCTGCGGTCAACAAACTCGATGTCGGGGCTACATCCACCGCAGCATTCGACCAATGGTGATTAGTCAACGACGCGGGCAGCGATCTGTCTGCATGGCGGGCGGCAGTTGCCCCTAGGTGATTCTCCTTGGCAGTTAGATCGGCGGCGCTTCTGGGCGGGGCATTTTTTCGCCTGCCGCTGTTCCGGCCGGAGGCAAGTTGCCGCCAGCCCAAGTAGGCTACGCCTCCTCCCACGCCGCAAAAGATAACCGTAATAAGCAAACCGACCAATGCCGTGGACCACTGCAGCGACCGATCGAGCAACGCCTGCTGAGGCTGCCGTGGGTTGACCCAGCAAAACGTCTCGGTGCCCACCGGCAATTGATCCAATCTGCGCTGCGCATTGGTGCGCGAGCCTGAGGATGAAAAAGCGTTGTCCTGATTGCCGACGTATTGCTGATTGCCGAATTGATATCTGTAACTAAAGGCCGCTTTCCAAGTCGTATTGTCGTCGCCGCGCACTTCTTTCAGTTCAGTAGAGAGAATAACACACGGACGCTGTGTCCAGCTTTGAGCTGACCAGTAGCTGCGTATGGGAACCACAAGTGTGCCGTATGAAGCCAGCAACCCCACCAAAAAGAAAATACCTCCAAAGACGACGAGGCAACCGGCTGGTGCTGACCGTTTGGGTTGGGCTTCGGAGATCGATTCGTCAGAGGTAGCCATAGATAAATCAGCGACCGAACCATCCCTTCTTCTTGATGGGCTCGTAATCGAGTCGCATGACTTGCCCTTCGTGTCCAAATTTCGAGGGCGCATACACTACTTTGATGCGTTCGTTCTGGTCTTCACCGATCGTGTCTCCATCCTTTATTACCGGACCATTTTCCAACAAGTATTGGATGAGGCCTTCAAACCTCTCCCGCAGACCAGCGCCTGGCTCCGGCGAGTTGAGCGTTTCGATCTCTTTGAGTCCCAAGGCGCGCAGGCCAGTGGTAAATCCCGACATCTGACCTTGTTCGTCTTTACCGATGCGAAAGTCGACCCAGATTGGCAGCGGCGGACCCGACGGGAGTATTTCCACGGCGAAGTCACGAAATAGCTCGGGCTGAATGACAAGCGTGGCATTGCACCAGTAGACGCCCAGTGACGCTTGGCAAGTCTCCAGCACCGCAGCGGTGATTTGCGTCAGCAATTTAG
>CAKQNH010000010.1 GCA_934255105.1 uncultured Pirellulaceae bacterium | reverse complement strand
GGTTATCGGGGAACTTCTCAGCATATTGCTGTTTGGGATAGTGCAAGTCGATCGACCAAGTGCTCGGCACAAAGCCATCGACGAAATTGGTTTTTTCTACCACATCTTCCTCGGTCAGGACCACGTCGCCCATCAGACGTCGCGACTCGCGAGGGCCACCGATATAGGCGATCCAGGTCAAGATTGCGCTCTTGTGTTGCTTTGCGCCATCGCGATTCTTCATGGCATTGAACGCACCGTACACGGCTCGCAGATTATGATCGCGAATTCCCTCGGCGTCATTCAATGCGTCCTTGTCGAATCCACTCTCCCAAAACCACTGGCCATGATGGTCGCGTGGGTAGGGGAAATCCGCCATGTCCAGATCCAAGGCCCAAGGCGTTTCAGGGAAGACAGTCGGCTGGTCGACCTCAGCCCAAGTCCACATGTTGCTCATTCCCATGCGGCCTTCGTCCTCCATTTCAAAATCTGCACCGGCGAGGAATCCGATTGTGCCATGCCCAGTGCTATCGCAAAAAAGTGTGCCTTCGAACTTAGATTGCTGGCTGGTACGTGTATCGAAGGCGGTCACCGACCGAATATGTCCATCCACCGAGTCCACCTGATAGGCATGATGATTGAGGAACAAATCAATGTTGGGTTCTGCGCGAACGATCGCTTCTTTGATATCGTCTCCAAACTCTTCGGCTCGACCGGGAGACTTGGTGGCGCTATCCGCGAACTCCTCGATGATCTCGCCGATGCGTGGGAAGCGTCCGCGGCGGATATTTCCTTGTGCCCAAACGCGGACTTCACTACTGCCATTGCCGCCCAGCACAGGTCGGTCCTGAATCAGCGCTACCTTGCATCCCATGCGCGCGGCGGAGATAGCGGAGCCCATGCCCGCATAGCCACCACCGATCACCACCAGATCGTAGCCGGAGCGGCTTATAGGCTCCTTCTCCAGTCCCAGTTTTTCTAGCCGCCAATCGGCTAGCGGCTGTGCAACCTGCGGCGGTGTGTTCTCCTGGGTGGTGAAATAGATCGCATCGCAGCGACCATCGAAGCCTGTCAAATCGTGCAATTGCAATTGCACTTCCAGATCGGAGATATCGACAGTTCCACCGGCGTGCCAAAACCACTCCGCCCCCTGTGTTCCGAAAGTTTCACTCAGCGGTTGGCCATTGACCAATACCTGAAAGCGACCGGGCTGACCCGGTGCCTTCCAGCGGGCGACCCAATCTTTGGTGCGCACGAAGACGTGGTACTTGCCCGCTTGAGGGAATTTGACCTTTGTCACTGCGTCTTTAACTGGTTGCCCCAGACCATGCGCCAGCAGGTAGGGCGAGCCCATCTCGCGGATGAACTGAGTATCTAGTTTCCAGCCGCCCCATGAGTCGAAGCTCTCCGCTTCGACCAGCAATTCTGCCGCCCTGGCTGGGGCTGGTATTGTCATAGTAGCCGGCAACGCCAAAGACACGGCGGTGAGGAGAGTAACGGCCAAAGATAGTCTGGGCATGTTTCGTTCCGCAAATGGACAAAGCACTAGGATGCGTGGAATTGGTTGCATGTCGCGTGTGAAAGTTCTACTATATTAGCCTAAACCACCGATGAATAACATCCAACCCCATCCCGCCTACGAGATTCAACATGACTATCCAGCCCCACCGACGCGCGTTTGCTCAAACTCTTGCGGGAACACTTTCCGCATTGGCTCTATCCAATTTACCCCAGTCGCATGTGTTGGCCAAAGAGGCCGACATTCCCTCGCTCCCTCCGCTGAATCGTTTTCCGCGGATGATGCAAGAGTTTTTGGTCGACCAGGTTAAGGCGGCTCACCAGCGTTCTGTTGAAGCCAAAGCGGCCCTGCAGACCCGCGAACAAGCTGAGCAATATGTGCAAACCGTGCGCGACAAGATCGCCGTTAGCTTTGGCCCCATGCCCGAGAGGACGGATTTGAACGCGCGCGTGACAGGCGTCGTGGAGCGCGATCAATACCGCGTTGAGAAGGTAATTTTCGATAGCCGCCCCAATTTTCCTGTCACCGCCAATCTGTATCTGCCCAAGCGGTCCGGCAAGGTGCCTGGAGTCATCGGCAGTTGTGGGCACTCCACCAATGGCAAAGCGGCGGAATCCTACCAGTCGTTCGCTCAGGGACTCGTCCGCCAAGGCTACGCCTGCTTGCTATTCGATCCGATCGGCCAGGGGGAGCGTTTGCAGTACCCGCAAGGCGAAGACAATATTGGTAAATCGAAATATGGTGTAGGTGTTCGCGAACACATCCAAGCGGGCAACCAACAATTTTTGGTTGGTGATTTTCTAGGGACATCGCGCGCTTGGGATGGCATTCGTGCGCTCGACTACTTGCTGACTCGCGACGAGGTCGATCCACAGCACATCGGCGTAACAGGCAATTCTGGTGGCGGCACTATGACCACTTGGCTGTGCGGAGTCGAGTCGCGATGGACGATGGCGGCACCCGCGTGTTTCGTAACCACCTTTCTGCGAAATGCTGAAAACGAACTGCCGGCCGACACCGAGCAGTGCCCACCGCACGCACTGGCTCTGGGCTTGGAGCACGAAGATTTTCTAGTGGCGCTGGCCCCCAAACCAATCATAATTCTGGCCAAAGAGAAAGACTTCTTCGACGTGCGTGGCAGCGAAGAAGCCTTCGCGCGACTCAAGCGGCTATACACTTTGTTGGGCAAGCCGGACAATATCGCTCTGCAAGTCGGCCCCACCGAGCATGGCTACAGCATCGAAAATCGCGAGGCCATGTACCGCTGGTTCAATCGCGTGACCGGTGTCTCTGACGCCCAGAGCGAACCCGAGTTGGTCATTGAAAGCGACGACACGTTGCAATGTACACCCAGTGGACAAGTCGCTTCGCAGCGGCCAGCCACTGTCTTTAGCTTCACGCGCGACAAAGCTTTAGCTTTACAGAAGCAACGCGGCCAGGTCGCCGGGGAGCAGTTGCAAAAGCGCATTCAACAAGTTCTGAATATCGCACCCAAGTTGCCCAGCGATGCGCCCGAGTATCGCATTTTGCGAAACGTGGGAAATCGTCATTATCCGCGGCGGGGGAGTACCGTGTATGCCGTTGAGACCGAACCAAATGTATTCGCTTTGAACAACTTGTTAGCAGACCAGCGGCGCGATAGCCGACCTCCGCGCAGCGGCCCGCGAGCCGCTTTGTACGTAGCGCATCGCTCCAGCGACCATGAGCTACGCAGTGAGTCATGGCTGCGTGAGCTGATCACTGATCTGCCCGAGATCCCAGTGTTTGCCTGCGACGTGCGCGGTATTGGCGAATCGCTTCCGAACACTTGTGGAGTGAACAGCTTTGACAATCCCTACGGCTGCGATTATTTCTATTCCATCCATGGGCTAATGCTCGATCGATCCTATCTGGGACAGAAGACTTGGGATGTGCTGCGGACGTTGCAGTGGATCAAGTCGTTTGGCTATGAACAGATCGAAGTCATCGGTAGCGGTTGGGGCGCACTTTCGGCCAGCCTAGCCACAGTGCTCGCCCCACGCATGCTCGGTGACTGCATTGCGTCGGTCACACTGCATCGCGCGCTGGAGTCGTTCCACTCTTTGGCCATCGATGAAGACTACGACATGCCACTGGCCTATATGCCGCTGGACGTGCTCAGCCAATTCGACTTGCCCGACTGCTACGCCGCACTACCAAAGTTGAAACACATCGGACAGGCGTGAGCAACCGTGCAAATCGCAATTCAGGCCATCCCTTAGCACAAGCTTTGAAGGTAACGTCTTCTTGGGTCAGCGTGAAAGCAACCTTGTACTGCTGCGACTTGTCGTAGCTTTTTGCGACTGCCGGGCAGCGGTAACAGCATTGGTATTGGAGAACTGCTCGCTGACAGAGAGGTTCTTCAGTCTGCCGATTTTTTGCTCGTTCTGTCTCATACCGTCTAACGCTGGCTGTGGCGCAGGTTTGCGTGAAAAGCTACGACAAGTCGCAGCATTCCAAAGAGCGTGACTACGGTGCATGATCCCCGGTTGCCAAATACCACGACTGGCCGCCATCGGGGCTGGTGATCAGCCCGCGGCGGGAACCGAAGTGGTCGTTGCGATAGAACCAAAAGGTCGACCAGTAGTCGTACGAGAGCCACAAACCTCCGTCATGATCAATCGTCAATCGATGATAGAAGACGCTGTATTCAGAAAAAGCTGCCACTACGAGCGGGACGGGTTCACTCCATGGCTGGCCTAGTGGCTTGCGCGAATAGGCCAGCACGGCGTGGTGGCTCTCGGGATGCGGCTCCTCGTTGGATCGCCACATGCGGTAGACGCAGTGCAGCGTGCCGTCGGGCCCTGCCACCAATCCAACATAGGTCTGCCTAGCATTTGACATCGGCTGGGCATTTGTCCACTGCGATGCAATGCCGCTGGACTGCAGCGAGTGCGTATAGGGGAAAGGGTTCCCATGCGTTCCGATCAATACGTGTAGAATCCCCTGATTGTCCAGCGTGATGCTGGGTGTGTTATGCACGTCGTTTGCCGGCGGACCAAAGCCAACCAACGTCGGGTCACTCACTTGCCGTGTATCGCGATTATAAGTGGCAACGTATCCGGGCACGCCGGCAACTTTTTCCTTTGGATCCGTCGCCTCGCCCCATACGACATGCACGTCATTGCCACGCGACACGACCGCTGATGGGATTCCGGAGTGCGATGAAAATCCGATGCACTTATCCGACAGCGACACGGGCTCTCTAAAGACAATCTGCCCATCCTGGAGTTCGGGGATTATCAGGTCTAGCTGATGCACCTTGCGCCATATTAGTTTTGGATCCGACGCGGTACGAGTGAATCTGACGATGGGTGGCGGCCCGTCGGGACGGTTGTTCCCCGAGAACTGCTCGATGTCAAACCCGCTGGGAAGGGTGCCGTGTGCAGGGAGCGCATAGGCGGTAAAGCTCGCACCACGGTCCGTGGAGTGGAGCAGCACGGCGGTCCCGCCACTCTGTCCGATCAGGTAGACACCGTGCTCTCGATCAAAGGCTACCTTGCTGCTGGTCGTATGAATGGGGCCATCTCCCACGGAGGCGTGTCGCCGGGCGGCACCAGCGTCGCTGGCTAGCCACTGTCCGTCTACCTTGCGCCACAGTTTTCTGTCGGACACAACGTAAGGACGATTCTCCAAATCGAAATAGACTTGGTTGTCTAGCGGATATTCGGGCACGTAGCCAAGCTGTTCATTCTCATGTCGATACGGTTTGAGCGTGAGCGGCAGATCCAGACGGGCTGTCGTGGATGATTGGCCGGGTTTTACAGTCAGCGTGGCGTAGGTTGAAAAATCTGGTGCGGCCTCGGGCGTTGCGCGCAAATGAATTATGTGAGTCTGGTCCGCTGCGGCAGCGGCAAAGTTCAGGGTTACTTCTGTGGCTGCTCGCGGTGCTAAGTGGACGCTACTGGACGACAACTTGGCAGGCCATGGTAGCTGTGGAAATTCCAGAGCGAGCCGAATAGTTTGGGGCTTGGCCGAATTGTTGTGGATGCGAAATGCTTGCTGAGTGTGTTCCAAACCGCTGCGATATATAGTGCGTTGATAGGGCGTCACCAACCAGCGATATTCAAGCCAAGGGAACCACGCATCGCGACTGGGCGACCAACAGCAAAGATTCTGATAGGCGTCGCTGCGATCCCAGCGAGTGACACCATCGATCTGTACTGTGGCTTGATAGGAGGGTAGATGGAGACGCCAAGGTCGGTCGCCGCGCTGCGGATCTGCGGCGAACTGATGAACAGCTCGCCCCTGGCTGTCCACCTTGATCTCTCGGATCAGGCGATTTTGAGCATCGAATACGGCGACTTGCTCCACGCTCTTGGGCAAGCCGGATAATTCGATTTGAAAAGCCTTGGCGCGTGGGAGAAAGCAGATGTCCCCCGCACGCGCGGGAGTATCCACCACGATCGGTTCTTCGTGCGCCTGATCGCGATGCCCGCGGGAAGTTTCAACGATGTAGTGAGGACAGTTCGTGCGAAAGCCCCAACGCATGGCTGTTCCGTAACGGTCGTTGGCGACCGTAATGTTCAGCGCGTAGACCCCCTTGTCCTTGACGACCGTCGAAAATCGAACACGCTGTGCGGCGGGTGGCTTATTGCCCGCAGGCTGAGTAGCGTGCGGAATCAATTGCTCCTGCACTAGGCTGCGATCGGGTCCCACCAGAATGGCTCGCAACTGGGTCGAAGTGCTGGTGCGTTTGAGGTCTTGCTTGAACACATCGATGATCAACTCACCCGGTTCGGCCAAGAAGTAGACACCCCCCACGCCGCCCAAGCGCAGGGGCATGTCTCCATCGTCGATCCCGGCTGGTGCTGCTAAAGTCAATGGAGCAGCCGATAGGGTATCATTGGCCATTGCGACACCAGCGATCCATAATGCGCTAGCCGCCACCGCGAAAATGGCCAGAGCGGTGTGCCGAAAGCAGGTGCAGATGTTCTGTGTCCAATTCATTAGTTTATTGCTTCGTGTATGCGGCTTTGATAATCTCTGTCCATTTATAATAGTTCCACTTTAGGCCAATTCGAGCGGGCCTGCCATCGGTGCTGGATTACCCAGCTCGACTTTGGTTCTACAATCTAACCCGTGGCGACTTTCGCTGCATAATGTTTCCGCTACATAATGTTTGTTGTTGAGGACCTACGTATTGAACGACACCGTGTTGGTTACTGGAGGTGCGGGCTTTATCGGCAGTTGCTTTATCAGGCAATCGCTACAGCAGTTCCCACAATCCTTGATCGTCAACTTGGATAAATTGACCTACGCCTCGACCACTACCTCGGTGCCCACAGTGCCGGCTGAGCGTTATCGCTTAGTGCAGGGGGATATTGGTGATACGGCTTTGGTCAGTCGATTGTTGGCAGAGTACCAACCGCGATGGGTGGTCAATTTTGCAGCCGAGTCCCACGTGGATCGCTCCATCGACGATCCCGAACAATTTGTGATGACCAACGTGGTAGGCACTTACCGCCTGCTGAACAGCACGTTGCGATGGTGGCAGACGCTCCCCGAGGATCGGCAGCGGGCATTCAGACTGCTGCAAGTGTCCACGGATGAAGTGTATGGTTCGCTGGGAGATTGCGGTCTGTTTCGAGAGGACACGCGCTATGCGCCCAATTCACCCTATTCGGCATCCAAGGCGGCCGCCGATCATTTCGTGCGCGCCTACCATCACACCTATGGACTGCCAGTATTGACTACCAGTTGTTCGAACAACTACGGCCCCTACCAATTCCCTGAGAAGCTCATTCCATTAGTAACACTCAACGCCATGGTTGGAAAGCCACTACCGGTCTATGGCACGGGTAGCAACGTCCGCGATTGGCTGCACGTGGAGGATCACTGTCGAGCGTTGCAACGTGTGCTCGAAGCAGGTCAGGTAGGACAAGTCTACAACGTGGGCGGTGACAGCCAGCGCACCAATCTACAGGTTGTGCACAAGATCTGTGATACGCTGGATGAGCTGCTGGGCGTGCCGCAGGCGGGGCCCCGCAGAAACTTGATCGAGTTCGTTAGCGATCGGCCCGGCCATGATTGGCGTTATGCTATTGACTGCACACGGATCAAGCAGGAATTGGGATGGTCGGCCGTGCATTCGTTCGAAAGCGGTCTGCGAGAGACGCTGCAGTGGTACATCGACAATCCACAATGGGTCGCTTCGACTCGCCCCCAGCGTGGGATAAGCTTCTAGCTTGTCACCTCCGTGGGATAAGCTTCCAGCTTGTCACCCCCCTGGGATAAGCTTCCAGCTTGTCACCCCCGCGGGATAAGCTTCCAGCTTGTCACCCCCGTGGATAAGCTTCTAGCTTGTCACCTCCGTGGCATAAGCTTCCAGCTTGTCACCTCCCTGGGATAAGCTTCTAGCTTGTCACCCCCGTGAGCTTCCAGCTTGTCATAGCCTACTTTCAGAATTTCCAAAGTCACCTGGCTTTTAAATTAACTTACAGTTCCACAGAGAAGATTTCATTCATGAGTGGCGAGCGCAAGGGAATTGTCCTAGCTGGAGGTTCGGGCACACGACTGCATCCGCTGACATTAGCGGTCAGCAAGCAACTGTTGCCGGTGTACGACAAGCCGATGATTTACTATCCGATCTCGGTGCTCATGCTAGCGGGCATTCGCGATATTCTGATCATTTCCACACCGCACGATTTGCCGCTCTTCGAACGCTTGCTAGGGAGCGGACAGAAATGGGGAGTTCAATTCACTTATGCCGCACAGTCGCAACCGGCCGGGGTGGCGCAGGCCTTTCTGATCGGTGCAGATTTCGTGGGCGACTCTCCGTCGACGCTGGTCTTGGGAGACAATTTCTTTTACGGACAAGGCTTTCGCACCATGCTCAGCAGTGTGGCAGCGCGGCCGAGCGGCGCGACCATTTTCGCTTATCTAGTCAAAGATCCACAGCGCTACGGTGTCATTGAATTCGACGCGCACGGACAAGCTCGCTCGTTGCAGGAAAAACCCAAACAGCCGCGTTCCAAATTTGCGGTGCCAGGACTGTACTTCTATGATGATCAAGTAGTAGAGATCGCGCGCGGTTTGCAACCGTCCGCGCGCGGCGCGCTGGAAAGCACCGACCTCACTCGGGAGTACCTGCGCCGTGGACAATTGAACGTTCAGCCGTTTTCGCGCGGCTTCGCCTGGCTCGACGCTGGAACCTTCGAGTCGCTCAACCAGGTGGCCAACTTTGTTGAAACGATTGAGAATCGACAGGGTTTGAAGATCGCTTGTCCTGAGGAGATCGCCTTCCGCTGTGGCTTTATCGATGCTGCCGCACTGCGCTCGCAAGCTCAGAGTTTGCAGAATCCATACGGCGACTACCTGCTGGAATTGCTCGATGATGAAGAAACGCACTAAATCTAGATTGTTCGTAACCCGCAGCTTCAGCAAGGGCGGTCGACGCCGATTCAATTCTCAAACTCCGCCAACCCTACGAGGCGATAGCGACTACAATTTTAATAAGGCCACGCAGCGGCTTGTCCACTCGTTCGTAGCTTACTCTGGCTCTGGAGAAATGATCATATGTCAAAACCCAACACCCCATCCAATACGCAACCCAGCCTTTCGTCCGACTCGTCCAACTCCCGCCCAGTGATCGATCGCCGCCAGCTATTGACCGGTGGTCTAGCCCTCTCAGCGGTCGCCTGCGCTCAAGCCGTGCGATCCGATGCTGCACCGCTTGAAAATCCCGGGGCGACGTCGACCAGCCATCGACTGACGCCAGCCGAGCGACCCGTATCGTGGCCCGTGTGGGATGACAGCGACGCAGGTGGACTGCTGGATGTACTCAATTCGGGACGCTGGGGACGAGGCGCTGGCAAACGAGTTGCTGAGTTCGAAGAGCGTTGGCGCGAGACAATGCAGGCGCAGCACTGCGTGGCCACCAGTTCAGGCACGACCGCACTAATGACAGCCCTGGGCGCATTGAATGTTGGCCCAGGGGATGAAGTCATTCTTCCTCCCTACACCTTCGTGGCTACGTTTAACGTCATCACCGATTACTTCGCTCTGCCCGTCTTCGTGGATTCCGATCTAGAATCGATGCAGATCGATGCCAGCAAGATTGAGCAGGCTATTACCGACAACACCAAGTTGCTGCTGCCAGTGCATATCGCCGGCACGCCGGCCGATCTAGATGCGATTGGCCGCGTCGCCCAACAAAAGAATGTTCCGTTCATCGAGGACGCCTGCCAAGCGCCGCTGGCCGTGTGGCGTGGCCAACCGGTAGGCACGCGCGGCCTGGGGGGCTGCTTCAGTTTCCAAGCTTCAAAGAATCTTACGGCTGGCGAAGGTGGTGCGGTACTCACCAACGACGCGGATTTTGCCAATCGCTGCTATGACTTCCACTCCCCCGGCGGTGGTCGCTCAGGCGGGACGCTTGGTCGCGGCGCCAATTTCCGCATGACAGAATTCCAAGGCGGCATTCTGCTAACGCAGCTTGCACGATTCGAAGCACAGGCCAAACTGCGCGACGAAAATGCGACGTACCTGTCGAAGATGCTGTCGGAGATCCCCGGCATCCGACCAGCCAAACTTTACGACGGTTGCGATCGCAGCGGCTGGCACCTGTACATGTTCCATTACGACCCGCAAGCCTTTGGCGGCCGCCCGCGCGATCAATTCCTTGCAGAACTGCGCGCGGCAGGCGTCTCGGCCAGCCCCGGCTATTCGCCACTGAACAGTTCTAAACACGTGTTGGCCTTGGCTGAAAACCCGCACTATCAAAAGATCTATGGCAGCGACTTCATGGCCGGCTGGGCCGAGCGCAACGCCTGTCCGGTCAATGACCAATTGTGCCAACAAGCCGTGTGGTTCACTCAGACAACTTTGCTGGGCAAGCCTGGCGACATGGAGCGCATCGCCGCCGCTATCGACCAAGTCCATCGCGCTGCTTCGTAGGCACTGGGCGTGGACTCGAACGGGGGCTGTGAAGTTTTAGGATCGCAAGGTTTTAATGGTAGCGGAAGTCGCCAAGACTTTCGGCCGCGCGGGCTTCCGAAACTCTTGGCGAGTTCCGCTACGTAACTCACAGCCTAGCGGTGCCCGCAAGAAGGTTTGATTGCCGCAGGTGCCTTCGCCTCCGCATCCGCCTTCGCCGCCGCGGTCCGCGAAAACGGGCTGGCATATGAGACCCAACGGTTGGTCAGTTCGCTTTGAGCATCGCGGCCTGCTCCGGCTCGGCGTTAAACGATTTCAGCGAATCGACTCCAATTGTTTAACACAAGTTACCATTTCATAGAAAACGGTTTTTTGTTTCTCGGACGTAAGCTTATTTGCAAACATCGTCAATCTCACTTCTCTGCACACTCATGAATAATCCGGGTTTAACCATGCTTAGTACTCTACGGTCCAAACTCTCGTCGAGCTCCGCTATGCCAACTATCGCCACGATGTTGTGTCTATGGGGGCTGGCGACATTGAGTATCTCCCCAGCAGTTGGTCAGCTCAAGTTCGAGACGGAAGAACTTTCGACACGCCTCGGCGTCGGCTATGCGGTCCGCGTGCTGGACGTGAACCAGGACGGCCACTTGGACATCGCCATCGTGGATGCCAAACGCGTCCTGTGGCTGGAAGGGCCGAATTGGGCCGAACAGGTAATTTACGAAACCCCCGACGCTCCATTTGACAACGTCTGTTTTGCTCCGCATGACATCGACGGTGATGGACTAGTCGACTTTGCTCTGGGTGCCGATTGGCAGCCGGGCAATTCGGACTCTGGCGGAACCATCGGCTGGTTGCAGCACACGCAGACTGGCCCTTGGCTCTACCATCCCATCACCAGCGAACCGACCACGCACCGCATGAACTGGATCGCGCTGGGCAAGGCCCAGACACCCTCGCTAGTCGTAGCACCACTCAAAGGCCGTGGTACGCGGCCACCTGGGTTTGATCAAACCGGAGTGCGATTGCTGGCCTTCGATCCACCAACTGATCCTACACAGCCGAACTGGAAGCATCGCGTGCTGACCGACCAATTGCACGTCATGCACAATTTTGAAGCCAGCGACTTGGATGGCGACGGCCAGTCCGAAATCATTGCAGCCAGCTACGAAGGGGTGACCTGGATTCGCAGCAATCCCGCGGGCGAGATCGAATTGCAGCGCTTGGGGGCTGGTCAGCAGACGCCTGCGCCCAAACGCGGCGCAAGCGAAATCCGAGCCGGTAAGCTGGCTGGTGGAATCGATTACCTCGCCACCATCGAACCGTGGCATGGTGACAAAGTGGTCGTCTATTTACCGTCCAAGAATTGGCGGCAATCCGGCGAGCTCTGGTCTCGCAGCATCCTCGACGATCAACTCGCCTGGGGGCATGCTGTGGCCTGCGCCAATCTGGACAATGACGCAGATCAGGAATTGATCATTGGCGTCCGAGACAATTTAGATGACCACAGTCGTTGTGGCTTGCGCATCTACGATCCTACCACGGGCGCGGTCCCAGGCCAGTGGTCGCGAACCTTGGTCGATCCGGGCGGAGTGGCCATTGAGGATTTGGCCGTGGCCGATCTGGACGCAGATGGCGACATCGACATCGTGGCCGTCGGCCGCGCCACGCACAACGTAAAAATCTACTGGAATCAGGCTAACTAAATCCGCGGCTATGCCGCTAAAGGCAAAGTGCAAGATGACGAATGGAACTATGAAATTGCAGCATCGCAAATAGGCAACTTCGAGAGAATAGTTAGCCGATTGGGCGTTGGCCGAGGTTGTTTGATATAGCAAGTAACTTATGCGTGGGTGCTTATGCAGTTGGGACAAGTGTTCTACATAAGCAGTTGGGACAACTGTATTACACAAACAGTTGGGACAACTGTTTTACATAAGCAGTTGGGACAACTGTTCTACGCAAACAGTTGGGACAACTGTTTTACAATAGCAGCTCACACGAAGCGGTCCTGCAGGGCTTCGACGGTCAGCTCCTCGGTCCGCAAGGCATGCATGGCGCGTATGGCTGCCGAGGCGGCAGCCATGGTGGTAATGCACGGCACACCGTTCTGCACGGCCGCGGCGCGGATCCTGCCTTCGTCCGTGCGAGCACCCTTGCCACTGGGCGTGTTGATAATCAACGACACCTCGCCATTTTTCAAATAGTCGATCAAGTTCGGCGAACCCTCGGCAATCTTCTTAACACTCGTCACGGGAATGCCCGCCGCTTCGACCGCTTGCGCAGTACCCGACGTGGCTAGCAGCGTAAAGCCGAGCTCATGCAGTTGCTTGGCCAACTCGGGGATGCCATCTTTGTGCCGCGAGTTGATGCTGACAAAGATATTCCCACTGGTGGGCAACACCACGCCAGCAGCCAATTGGCTTTTGGCAAAGGCGATGGGAAAGGTCTCGCTGATGCCCATGACTTCACCCGTGCTGCGCATCTCGGGACCGAGCACGATATCGACGCCGGCAAACTTGCGGAACGGAAAGACGCTCTCCTTTACCGACACGCGCTTGGGCATGGGCTCTTCAGTAATACCCAATTCGCGCAGTGACATGCCCGCCATGACTTTGGCCGCCAGCTTGGCCACGGGCATGCCGGTTGCCTTGGCGACAAACGGAACGGTGCGACTGGCCCGCGGATTGACCTCTAAGACATACACGATCGACTTGCCATTCTCGGATTTGACCGCGTACTGCACATTCATCAGCCCGACGACTTTCAGTCGTTTGGCCATGGCCCAGGTGGCTTCGCGAATCTCCTGCAGCACGTCTGCAGACAACGTGTAGGGAGGGATTACACAAGCCGAGTCTCCGGAATGCACCCCAGCTTCTTCGATATGCTCCATGATGCCCACGACCACAACATCGTTGCCATCGCTGAGCGCATCGACGTCGACTTCGATAGCGTCTTCCAGGAAGCGATCGATCAATACCGGTTGTCCCTCGGCTACGATGAACGCTTCGGCCACGTAGCGTTCGAATTGTACGTGGTCGTAGCAAATCTCCATCGCTCGACCACCCAGTACGAAACTGGGGCGAACCAGCGACGGGAAGCCGACGTTCTTGGCTTCGGATCTGGCTTGGGCCATGGTCCGCGCGATGGCATTGGCCGGTTGCTTCAGCCCCAGATTGTTCAGCAGCTTCTGAAACTTTTCGCGATCCTCAGCGGCCTCAATTGTATCGACCGATGTGCCGATGATCGGCACGCCGGCGGTGGCCAGCGCACGAGCCAGATTCAGTGGCGTCTGGCCACCGAACTGCACGATCACTCCATCGGGCTGCACCCGGTCGCAGATGTTCAGTACATCTTCGATCGTCAGCGGCTCGAAGAACAGAATGTCGCTAGTGTCGTAGTCGGTGCTAACGGTTTCTGGATTGCTGTTGACCATGATCGATTCGATCCCCATCTCGCGCAGGGCGAAACTGGCGTGGCAACAGCAGTAGTCGAATTCAATTCCCTGGCCGATGCGATTCGGTCCGCCACCCAGGATCATGACTCGCTTCACCCCCGGTTTTTTGGCTGGTGTTTCGTCTTCATGCTCATAGGTGCTGTAGAAATATGGTGTGTAAGCTTCGAATTCGGCCGCGCAAGTATCCACGGCTTTGAAAGTCGACACGATGCCTCGCGCCTTGCGCCAGGCCCGCACCTCCATTTCGTCGCTCCCTAGCAGTTTGGCCAACTGGCGATCAGAGTAACCGCACTGCTTGGCCAACCGCAATTCTTCGTCGGGCAAATTCTCTAGCGATCCAAAGTCCTCCAGCCGCTGCTCGATCTCCACCAGTTCGGCCAGATGGTCGAGGAACCAGGGGTCGATGTGGGTGATCTTGTAGATCTCGGCCACGCTCATGCCGCTTTTAAGCGCATACCGCAAGTGCCACACGCGATCGGGATTGGGACGCGACAGCTTGCTGCGGATTTCATCTTCATCGGGAACGAAATCCGTTCCCCACAAGTCCTTGTTGTCGCAGCCAAATCCAAAGGCACCCACCTCAAGACCGCGCAGGGCTTTTTGGAACGACTCCTTGAAAGTTCGCCCGATAGCCATGGTCTCGCCGACGCTTTTCATCTGCGTCATCAAAGTCGTATCGGCTTCGGGGAATTTCTCAAAAGCAAAGCGGGGGATCTTGGTAACGACATAGTCGATCGTCGGTTCGAAACAGGCCTTGGTCTTTTGAGTGATATCGTTGGGCAGCTCCCACAAGCGATAGCCCACCGCTAGCTTGGCCGCGATCTTGGCAATCGGAAAACCGGTCGCCTTGCTGGCCAAAGCGCTGGAGCGACTGACGCGCGGATTCATCTCAATGACAATCATGCGGCCCGTATCGGGCTGGATGGCGAATTGAATATTCGAGCCACCCGTTTCAACGCCAATTTCGCGCATCACCGCTAGGGAAGCATTGCGCATGCGTTGGTATTCTTTGTCGGTCATGGTTTGCGCTGGAGCGACCGTGATCGAATCACCAGTGTGTACACCCATGGGGTCGAAGTTCTCGATGGAGCAGATGATGACGACATTGTCGTCCAGGTCACGCATGACCTCCATCTCGAACTCTTTCCAGCCGATGATCGATTCTTCCAGCAGGACTTCGTTGACCGGCGACTGCACCAATCCATTGCGGACCAGCGCGTCGAAATCGTCGCGGTTGTACGCGATAGCGGAACCGCTGCCCCCCATTGTGAAGCTCGGCCGGACCACGCACGGCAAGCCCACGTCGACCAGCACGCGTCGAGCCTCTTCGATCGTCGAGACCACTTCACCACGGCAAACTTCTAGGCCAATCTTCTCCATGGCCTCTTTGAACTGATCGCGTTCCTCAGCCTTGGCAATCACCGAGGGTATCGCCCCGATCATCTCGACCGAGTACTTCTCTAGCACGCCGTGTTTGTCCAGATCCATGGCCACATTTAGACCCGTCTGCCCACCCAGCGTCGGTAACAATGCATCGGGCCGCTCCTTCTCGATGATCTTGGCTACCACCTCCCAAGTCAACGGTTCGATGTAGGTGCGTTCGGCCATATCGGGGTCGGTCATGATCGTGGCGGGATTGCTGTTGACCAGCACCACTTCATAACCCTCCTCACGGAGCGCCTTGCAGGCCTGAGTCCCCGAGTAATCGAACTCGCATGCTTGCCCAATGACGATAGGGCCCGAGCCGATGATCATGATCTTATGAATGTCGTTTCGCCGTGGCACAGCGTTGGGTTCTCCGCAGATTGCGCTGGGTCCGTGCCGGACCCAGCGTTGGCTTTTCTCGTGGTTTCTTAAATATTTTCAGCGTCTGACCAGACTTCCGCAGCGTCCAGCGGCACTTGGCTGCTAAAAATAAAATCGCCCAAGACTACCATGCAATTCCCAATTCTGCCAAGGGGTGCTTTCTGTTTTGAAGTTCGCCCCCAGCGAGCTTGCCTCAATCTTGTCTTGAACTTGTCTCGCTGTTGAAGAAGTTTTGGAGCTATGGATCCTCTCCCTTTGGAAGAGGTCGAGCCTAAGCGAGGGAGAGGGCGAGCGCAAGAGACGCTGGACTTAAACGGGCAAGAGTGCCCGTTCTACGGAAGCCGAACTGGATATCCCTGGTCGCGTAACCAACCGGCGATGCGCTGCCGATGATCTCCCTGCAATTCAATTTGTCCCGCACCCAACGTCCCACCGGCACCGCAATCGTCCTTGAGGCCCTTTAAGAGTCGCTTGTTCTGCGCTACGGAACCGGTCAGGCCGGCGACCAGCGTAACCAACTTGCCTCGTTTGCGCTTTTCCACTGAAATCCGCAGCGGTTGCTTGGCTGGGGGCACTTCAACCACCTGTGGCGAATCGGCCGTGCATCGACAATCTCTAGCGTCTGCACCACAGCGATCGCAGACCACCGGCCGCTCCAGCGGCGTTCCATCGAACAGACCCATATCGTCACACGATCCGCTCGCGGGCAACGACCGGCCAGCGATCGGTGACTCGGCCTTCATCGATCACAATCAACCGATTGTGCAGCGCTACCGTGGGACAGATATGCGCGGGCACGACGTACAATACGTCGCCCACATGCAGTTTGTCCACGTCGGGACTCTCCACCACTAAGTGTTCTTCGCTATGCTGAATCTCTTTGGCGTCGGGTAGGTTCACAAAGTGACAGCGACGGCCAACCGGAGGGTCCGAGGCGACGGCTTTGTAGCCTAAATCTAGGGTCGCGCGGCCTTGGCAAGGGCGCGATATGACGCGCGTCATCAGTACGGCCGCCGGCTTGAATCCCCCCATGTCGCGATAGTCACGCAGATAATTGTAGTCAGCCAGGACATACGTCCCTGGGGAGAATTCGATTCCCAGCTCCGGCCTGGTCTCGGCCAATTCAGCAAATACGGGAAAGCTGGGGGTGCCACCACACACAATCTTGGGTACCGACGCGCCGCCAGCGGTCAATCTATCGACCATGGCCAACACCTGTGCAAATAATGCCTCGACCGCTGATCGCCGCTGCTGTAGATCGGGCTGGTGATTCTGGCCGTCATAGACGTGCAGGCCACCTGCGCCCAGCACGGCTGACGAATTCAACTTGCGATAGAGTTCGTCTGCATCCTCTCCCAGCCCGATACCGGTGCGATGCATGCCCGTGTCAATATCCAGCAGCACATCCATCCGTCCAGCGCGCTGGGCGAATGCAGATTCGAGCTGCTGCAAGGATTCCGCGCTGTCCACCACGGTGGAGAATCGAGTGCCAGGGAATTCGTCCACGAGCTCTGCCAGTCGCAGGATGGCTGGTCCCACTTGCGGGTAAGCGATCAGCACGTCGGGCATCTCGCTTTCAGCCAACATCCGCGCCTCGGCCAGCGTCGCGCACTTATGCTTGGTGATTCCCGCGTCGAGTTCTATCTGCACGATCTGCGGCGTTTTGTGAGTCTTAACATGCGGCCGCAAGCGCTGCGGCGAACCGGCAATGCGGACCATTTCAGCTAAGTTTTCACGCACCAACTTGGGATAGACCAAGAGACAGGGAGTGATCAATGACTCCGGGTCCGCCAGTCGATAATCTTCTAAATCGAACATCGATGTTACTCCGCTGCTAAACTTACACATACCAATTCTTTGTCGTTGCGCAGGTAGATGCAACGATTGGCCAGAGCCGGATGGCTCCACACCACTTGGCGTCCCATAGCTTCATCGGTCGGCTCCAGCACATGCATGCGTCCCAACTCTTCGAAGCCATCTTTTGAAAACTTGGCGAAAATCAGGTCGCCCGTTTCAGCAAAGAGAATGAATTTATCTTTGTGCTTGATCGTGAAAGCGGTTCCATGCGAGGCGCGGCGTTTACCACCGGTGGTCAGTGCAAACGTCTCCCAGTAACGCTGGCCATCGTCCGCGTTGACCGCGATGTAAGCCCCCAAGCCGCAGTCGGAACCATAGATCGCATCGCCATCAAAAATGGCGGTCGCATTGCCACTGTAGACGCCTATCTTGGGCTTGCCGGTCCACAGCACTTCTCCTGGCATGCCCTCCGGCGTGATTTCCAGCATGACCGCCGTCTCGCCCATTCCGCTGGCAAACAGCCGATTGCCGCTCAGTTGCGGAGCGGCCAGAGCCATCGCGTAGCGAGCTTTGAGCGGGTAGGTCCAAATCACCTTGCCGCTCAGGGGCTCGAGAGAGTTGAGCGAGTCGGCGTGCCAGATCAGCAACTGCTCGCGGCCGCCCAGCGTGTAGATCGTGGGTGGGCAGTAGCCAATCTCCGACGCAGTTAGCGCGTGCCAGCGAACTTCGCCCGTCATTTTGTCCAGTGCCACAGCTACACTATCTGGTCCGCCCGCCAAGCAGTACAGCAATTCTCCGTGTACCAGCGGATGAGCCGCGTGACCCCAGATGGGAGTTTCCGCATGAAATTCTTCTGGCAAATTCTTCCGCCACACCAGCTCGCCCGAGTCCACTCGCAGACACAGCAGGTCCCCTTCGGCCCCTAGTATATAGACGCGATCGGCGTCCACTGTGGGGGTTGCCCTAGGGCCATTGGCAAACGAAATGTTATACGTGCATGGATTTTCAAACTTCCACAACTGTTCGCCGGTTGCCGCATCGAAGCACAACGTGCGTTCGACTCCCGTCAGTTTGTCTCGCGAGCCTGAATTGTTGGTGCTGGTTCCACTTTCGATAATGAAATCGGTCAGGAAGACTCGTCCACCCGCCACGGCCGGCCCCGAATAGCCCAAGGCCACCGGCGCACGCCACTTCACCGGCAGACCTTCGGCCGGAATGCGATCGACAATCCCCTCCTCGCGATACACGTCATCTCGCTGTGGCCCCATCCACTGCGGCCATTCATCGGCACGAACCAACGCTGTCAGCATCAGCCCACATACGGCTATGAGCCCAATATGAAAATTTGTACGCATCGCTTTTTCCCCCTGCGCCCCATATGTAACAGAAGTCTCTTGCCTGTTTGGCTTCGATTGTACAAGACTTTCCGCACTGCCGTAGTACAATTCGGCCGAGCCGACCTAGAAGTAATCGGCCAGCATCTATGCT
>CAKQNH010000009.1 GCA_934255105.1 uncultured Pirellulaceae bacterium | reverse complement strand
CTATTCATAAGTGAAAAATACGGATGCGAGTGGGTGAAGTGGTCAAAGTACTGCCGGACAAAAAAATTGGTTTTATCCGCTCAGCAGACCTCGACGAGGATGTCTTCTTTCACTTCTCGAAAGTCCAGAAGGTGGGGACGCTCGATCTGCAGCAGGGGGACGAGGTTGAGTACGAAGTGGACGAGCTGCACCGCATCGAGAAAATTCGTCTGCAAGCCACCATGGTTCGTCGGTCCGTGCGTCCGCTGACTCTGCGATTGGCCCCCAGCGACGCTCCCGATCTCAATGCCCACCATCATCCCAAGTCCCGTCGCCGACGCCCGACCTGGCGCGACAAAGCGCCCAAGCAGGATGACGCCGAGGACGCTAGCTAAGTTCGACGTTCTTTGGACTGCTGCGACTTGTCGTAGCTTTCATGCAACTTCGCTAGCAAGGCTTGCTTAAGGCTGCGAAGCAGTCTCAGGCTGGGCGGCTGGAGCCGCCGCAATGGCCTGCTCACTCTGAGTCAACAAATTGTCCTGCAAGTACTTCTGTAGCATCGTGCGAGTGGCTTGAAACATACCGTCAATGCGGTTCTTGGCGGACAGCGGGATGGGCCCATCGCTTTCGTCCAACATGCGGCGCTGAATGGCTTCCAGTTCATCAGCCATCTGCGTGTAGCTCTTCAATCGTCGCAGTTCCTCGACCGTCGCTTTGGCTGCATCGCGATGGTCGCGAGCCACCTGCTGCTTGACCTTAGCCGCTAGTAGGTTGCGCATGCCGACCACGTCCAAAATCTCTCCTTGGAAGCCGCGAATAAAAGCTTCGGCAAGCAACCGGCGTCGGTCATCTGGAAGCTCCGCCGTTGCTACGGGTGCCAGCCCCGGTACGATCGGCAGCTTGGCCAACACGGCGCTCCCCTGCTTAACATAGAGCAGGATCAGGGGCACGCGCAAGGGAATTAAAGCCGCATCCTGTTGGGCAAGCTCGCCGGCACCGCTGGCGGTTGCCCCCGGATCGGCGGTCTCATCTGCACCCTCGGCTGAACTGTCGTCAGCGCCGTTTTCGGTCGCGTTGGTCGCGTTGGCGCTCGCGGCATCATCGCTGGCCGCGGCATCTTTGGAGGCGGCACTTTCGGCTGCTGCCGCCGCTGCGCGTTTCGCTACTGCTCGGGCGGCGCGGACCTCTTCGGGTAATATTTCGACTTGCAACAGTGGTGCATCAATGGTCAGTCGCCCGCGCCAATCGGTGCGTCCGAGCAGTTCAAATTGGTCGGTCAGTAGATCGCGGCTATAGATGAAACATCCGGCCTGCGGTTGAGCACTATTGCGCAGCACCAGCTCTAAATCGGTTTGCTCAGTCTGAGGACGCACCTTCAAAAGCAGACGCTGGGTACGCCTGTTCTTTCGACCTTGTAAACCGGGGCCTCCCGAGTAGGTGTAGACGTTTGCTTCCAATTTCACTCCGTCGCTAGCGGTTACCGCTGCGTAAGTCCATGGAAGTGGTTGCAACAGGACCGGTACCCCGTTGCGATCATCGCGTCGCACGACGGGTTGTAGCACATCGCCCACGACTACGGCCGCCGGATTTTCGTGATGCAGAATCAGGCCACCAGCCCGCAGACGCAGATCAGCCGTTTTGCTTTCGGCATCCTCGACTCGAGCCACTGGGGCGAAAGCCTGTGCGATAGAGGCTGAAGCTAAACGGGCAGCAAAGCTCCAGTCGTCGCTAGTTGCCTTCAGGACAGGACCAAAAAACTGTAGCGGCCCATCCAGCTCGCGAACTTGCACGGTTGTCTCGTCCCCCTGACGACTGACCCGCAAGAAGAACAGCTTGTCTCGCTCATGCCACAGAGTATCGCGCCGAGTGGCTCTCTCATGCAAGGCCGACTCGCTGCCTTGGCTGTCGGCTGGTACTTGTTCTGATACTTGTTCGCCGTTCTCATCAGGGAGCTCCCCTGGGCCTGCTACTTGGCTTGGAGTCGTCTCTTGCTCTGGCGCGCTCGGAAAATCTGGGGCGTCCAGTGGATTTTGGGGACTGGTAGCCTGGATTTCCGCGACCACTGGCTCGGCTTGTAGATCGGCGACGGTAAAGCTATCGAAGCGGCGTAGCAGCAATGGGGCCAAGTCGCTGCGGAGAGGTGTCAGCCGGACATGCCAGGCGGCGCGAAATGTCCGCTCGAGATCCGCCTGCACTTGCGATAGCCATATCTGTTGTGCGATGGGCGAAGCACCCACATCTGCGTCGAACAAGTAGAATACTTCGACTTCGTAGGGCGAAAACTCCCAAATCTTTACATCGGATTGGGCCGTAGCTGTTTGCGACATCCATGGACAACTGGCGGATGCAGCCAACATGCAGGCCAACAACCACATTGGCGTAAGTTTCCCGCTTGCGATTCCACGCATAAACTTGAGCTTCCGGTTTACGAATACTCGATCGCAAGCTGGAAGCTTTCGCCATGTCCGACCGCAAGCTGGAAGATTGCGCCGGAGGCGAACTAGCCTAGGTTGCTGGTCGTTTTGTCGAGCAATGCACGTCACAATATGTCTCAGGGTTCCAAATCGAAAAACGAAGGGCAGCAATATTTTTAGGCTTCGACAACTATTGGCCGGTCAGGGGCCTACCTGGAAACGCCACGCGGATACGTCTTGGTACAGCGACAGAGGTTGATTCTGCAGGCCCTCGAGCGAGCGTCTGACCGCGAAACGGTCGGTGATTTGCCACAATGGTAACACGGGTAGATGGTAGTCGATCAACTGATGCAGATCCTGCAGGGCAGTCCGCACCTCGCGCCAGTTGCGAGCCACTCGCAATGTCTCCAGAGCTTGCACGATGAATGGATTATCGGTAGACGCAGGTCCCTGCGAGCCGAGCAGGCGTTGGACGTCGGTGGCGGGTTCCCACATGGTGGTCATGGCATAGACCAAATCTACCGGCCGCGTGAAAGATTCTTCGGTGTCCAGCACCAGCATTTCTGCTTCGATCCCCAGCGCCGACCATTGCTGGATCAACGCTTCTGTTGCCACGCGGGCCAAACCGTAGTTGGGGCAGCCCACGATCAATTTCTCCAAGGCTGGTTCGGCCTGTCCGCTGCGTTTAGCCTCCTCACGAATCTCTTTGCGACTCATCGCTAGCAGCAACTTGCCCAACTCAGGGTTGGTCGGAGCAGGCTGCACATTATTGTTGTAGGCATAGGCCAGCGGATCATTGCCGCCGCGTCCAATGGGGAAGGGACCACTGATCAATCTTCCGTCACTGGGATCTTCGCCACCTAGCAACTCGCGCGTCAGGATGCTTTTCCGATCGGTTCCCACGAGCAACGCTTTTCGAAATTTCACGTTGGCCAAATAGGCATGGTCCGAGACTGGAATCAGCATGTGTGTAGTGGGCAGCGCGTACGCGCCCACACGCAAGTCGGGCTGGCTGGCCAGACGCTTGGCATCGGCTGGGTAGACCTGGTCGAGCACCTCGATCGAGCCACGTAGCAAGTCATTGATCGCTTGCTGCGGGTCGGTATAGAAGACTTCGATCACTTCCAGGGGCTGCCCGTTTGGGGGCAACTCGGGCCGCAGCGTGAATACCGTTTCATCGGCTTGGCGATCTGCTAATACGTAGTCGCCGGGCAGCAGAGCTTGCCCGTGGGAAGCATTTGATGAAACGCTCCACTGTAGTAGCGCCTGCGGCAAGACGTTGGGCCGCTGGAGTTGCACGGCGACTTGATTGGGTTTGGGGGAGGCCACGGACTGGAAGATGGCCGCCCAAGCGGGGTCATAATCGTGCGCTGTAGGCAGGGCGCGGACTTGTAGCATTTGAGACAATTCAAATGTTCCCAGTGGTCGTGGCGATGCGCCTGCGGCGGCTCCGCTGGCTGCGGTCTGCACAGCAGGATCCACGGACAGCAGCAACTGTTGGCGATCGTCGCTCAGGCGAAATGTCCCCAGAGTAAAGCCATACTGGCCTCCTTCGGTCCCCGTTTGAAGGAACTGGAACAGCGTCTTTTCGAGCAGCTTACCACATCTGCGGGCGGACCAATCGACGAGGCTGGTCGGATCGATATCGCGACTGCGTTGCATCACTCCCACGCGAATCATCGGATATTCCGCATGGATTTGCGCCAAGATTTGTAGGCCTACTGTTGAGCCCTTCTCGGCGGCCAGCAACTCCGCAGCCGCGCGTCGCGCTTGGCGATAATCCTTCTTTTCCAACCACTCGAGTGCTTGCTGGCGTTTGGCCGCTGCCACAGATTCGAACTGTTGATCCCAACGCTTGACCACCGGCAGATTGGGACCGTAGGTTTGACGCAAGCGTTCGACCAGGGCTCTCACACTGGCCAGGTCACCGAGTTTCTCATAGCCGTCGATCAGCCGTTCGGCGACTTGGGAAAGTACCCTGATGACAGTCTGAGTTTGATAGCCGGGTGCAGTGGCGCGCAGCTCCTCCAGCGCAGACAGCGTCTGTCGATACTCGCCCGCTTGAAAGCGATCGCCGGCACTCTTAAGCAAGAACTCCTGTCGCAGTTCTTCCAAGCGTGGCATATCGGCATAATTTTTCATCAGATAGCTTAGATTCTGAAAGGCCCCGATAAAGTCCTTGGCCGCTATCTTCTGTAAAGCCTCGTCGTAGATTTGCTGTTCATACAATTCGACGCTCGCAATATCGCGCCACAGCACTTCGTACTCACGCTCAGGGAAACGAACCAGTACTACTCGCAGCTTGTCCGTCCGCGGTGGGTTCTCGGGAACTTTTCTTCCGACGAACGGGAGCGGCAGCACTTTGACACGCGCACCCCCAGCGTCGGCCTGCAGCACGATCACGTCAAATGGCTGTTGGTCAATCAGCGGGCGGTGATCCTCCTGGACCTCCTCTTGTGCCCGCAGCTCACCGGTCGAGAGCAGCACGAGCAACAATACGCCGATCAGCGCGGATGGATGCACGGCACTCACTGGCTTGTCTCCACTTGGCTCCCCGCAGCAGGCGGCTTGGCCTCGCTGAGCGCGCTCGGAATCGGTAGGGCCAGCACTGCACCCTCCTCAGTTCCCATCAGCAGGCTGGTTCCGAGCAGCGACAGCGGGGAGCTGAGCGCCTGCTCTACGTCAGCTTGCCCCAGCACCTGCCCGTCTTTTGCATTCAACACGGTGACTTGGCCCGCCTGCGTCGCCAGATTCCACTGCTCTCCGTTGACTAGTGGACCAGCCACCAGCGGCGAAGCGGGGAAGTCAATCGTCCACAACGCTTGCCCCGCGACTGAAACCAGCGCCAGCTTTGAGTCGGTCTGCACTAGACAGCCTTGCTCGGTCGCAAACGGACCAGCGATCAAGTGCCCAGACAGCGGCCAAGCGGCGACAGTTTGTAAGTTGGTTGCATCGATGAGCTGCAGGCTATCGCCTGAATCGATGGCCGCAACACCAGCTACATGCCCGCCGACCGCGACCAGCGGCCCGACGATTGGATGATCCAGACGGACGGCTTTCAGCTCGGTCAGGCCGCCATCCGTACTCAAGCGTACCAAGTTCGCCAGGTCATTGGCGGCAATCAATGCCTTTGATTCAGGTAAGTAGACCGAGGTATGCCAACGCACCTTTTGCCCCGCCTCCACAGCGGGTTGATAGGGTGCTCCCACCATGGCTGCCGAGGCCGCGTTGATGAGCACCAACTGGCCGCTATCCAAGCCAACGGCCAATTTGTCCTCTACCGCAGTTGGGCGGCTAGTGGGTCGCGCGATACCAAAGTTCGCTGACAGCAACTTTATTTTAGGAGCTTCTGGAGACACCACGGCCAACTGATTGCTCCGCGAATTGTTCAATAAGACCGCGCGCCCATCGCTCAACTGGACCGCCTGCTCAAACAACAGATCTGGCTTGCCCTGGCCCGGATTCACATCAGCCTGACTGCGTATGGGACGGTTCCCCAAAGTGAATAACATGCCGCTAGAATTGACCGCTTGATACCCCGATCCCGCTGAGCCGATGTAGGTCACGGGCACTCCCACGTCGGTCTCCCACAGGGGCTCGCCCGTATTTGCATTGGCCGCCGTAATGCGAACTCCTCGCGTTCCGCGCTGCGTGCGAGCATGGATTAGCACATCGCCGAAACGCTGTGGTGGAGCAACGAACTGATCCCCGTCGTACTTGATCCAGACGCGCGACATACTCAGCGTGGCGACTTGCACGTCAAACCGCATGAGTTGCTGTTGCGCTACCCACACACGATTGCTATCCGCTAGCAGCCATGACATCCTGGGCTGCGTCAAACTTTTGGGAACCGTTACCAATTCACTAACGCGTCGCGATTGTGCTGTGGGCTCAACATCCAAAACTTTGATCTGCCCCGCATCGGACTGCACTACCAATCGCCGACCATCGACTTGCGGTGGTGAGACGATGTTACCTTCCATAGTTATTGCGGTTTGGGTTTCCTGCAGTTCCAGACCCGTAGAGGAGGTCGACAGGATGCGGATTTTAGCGCTTTGACTGCCGATGTTTTCGAATACAAAGAGTTGACCGAGCATCCACACAGGCGGTACAGCGATGGAACCGGGGCGATGTCCTAAATAGAACACCTCGGGACAAGTGCCATCGCTTCGCGATAAAACGTAGACATTGCTGTGGTCTGCGGGAATATAGAGCTGCGGGTTTTTAGCTGCGGACGCGGGTGCAGTTGCCGCCGGTTGCGGCAAGGTAGCCGCCCATTTGATCTGGCCGTTTTGCCCGTCTAGATCGGCGATGGTGCCTGCCAACGAAGCGACAAACATGTCCTCATCGACCAAGCTGGGAGTATGAACGGGCGTGCCCAAGTTGGTGGACCACATGGGCGATCCACTGCGCCCGGTCAAGCGCGAGATAATCCCTGGCTCGGGTTGGCAGACGATTGCATCGGACTCGTCGGCACCGATCCGCAGCGGTTGGCTGGGGAGGTGTCGGCCAACAAAGTGCCTCCACAATATTTGGCCACTCTCGCCGTCGATCCCATAGACTGAACCGTGCGCTTTTACAAACAGCACAATCCCGCTCAGCGCCGCAGCGGCGGGGCCAGTTTGATTGGCCAGGATGAAGCTCCTGCCAACCCCGGTCGCCGGTGGAGCTGAACCGGGCTCGACATCTAAGCCACTGGGCTTGACCAGAGTGCGTTGCAACGCGGATGCCTGACGGACGCGTTCGGTCAAACCTTGATCCGCCTCTAGCAGCGGATAGCGCCCGATCAATGCGCGTCGCACATCATAGGCTCCCAGCGTATCCTGCGTGGCCAGTTTTGCGTCGATATCTGCCAAGGCTTTAGCCAGTTCTTCGTCGCGATTGATCTCGCGCAAAATGCGCTGGCGATTTTCATGGATGCGATTCAGCGTGGGGGCTTGCTGATTGCGTTGGTTGGTGCCCACAAACTGCGGGTCGTTGATCAGCTCGAGCAACTGGTCCATCTCCGACATCAACTGCTTGCGCTGCTCCATCTCTTGCGTGCGATCTGCGCGCTCGTTGAATTTAACGGCTAGGGCAATCAGCACGCCGGCCAGATCCGATTGCTGGTCATTTAGGGAGGGTTCGCCGATCAAGGCTGGCAGCACCTGAAGAGCCGTATCAAGTCCTAGCTTGGGATCCGGCGCGCCTTCAGCATTGTTTCGGATGGCGGCTAGGGCCGAGCGGACTTTGGCGTATGAGGCTTTCTCGTTGGACGGAAAAACCTCCGCGAACTCGCGGTAGGACGTCTGAGCCGTTTCGTAACTACGCTGTTCATACGCTTCGTCGGCGGCCTGCAAGCGCTGCTCTGCGTTGCCGCGCCAGAAGTGGTTCACTAAGAAGAAGCCCGCCACTAAGACCAACGCCAGCAGCAGGGCTACGCCCAGGATCCGAAATGAATCGTAGGGATTGGCCGCCGGCTTAGTCGCTGTCGACGGGCGCTGAAGCCGCTGTGGCGCACTGGTCGCCAGCGGTGCGCCTGGCGACTTCCCGCTCTCCGCGTTCGCCCCATCCCGGCCCGCGCGCGACTTCTTGATCCTAATCGGCTTCAGCGGCGTGGCCTCGACTGCAGGCACTTCGACCGCAGGCACTTCGACCGCGACTACATCGACAGGCACTGCGTCCCCAGGTACTACCTCAATGGGGACCACCTCGACGGGAACAACATCCACAGGAACAACATCGACAGGTTGAACAAGTGGTACGCTTGGTTCGTCGTCGTCCATGAAGACCCTGGCCGTAGCTGCCGATTCGCCGCTTTCGCCTGCTCCGCTGCGCGCGGCGGGTTTGTCTTCGGCGAAACCCAAATCGTCATCGCGCAAGCGCGCATCGTCGGCCGTCGGTTTGCTGGGGCTGGTCGACTTGAGTTCCGCGATCAGCTTGGTGGCTTGGAACTTGGTCAAATGCCCATTGTCAACCAATAGGCGCGCGATCACTTCGCTGGTCAATCGCGACTTGCTCTCATCTGCCTGGCGACGCAATTCGCCCAAAATATCAGGCGCAAGCAACTGCTGGGATTCTAGCAAATCAAGGAATTGTCTAGCCGACTTTTGCATGGAACTCGAACACTTCTATCTAAACGGAATTTGTCGTAAACATCGGGGCTTCATATCAGTCGAATTGTTCGACCGTACTGACCTCAAAGTTCTCAAACTGGGCTTCGCGGCCAGCATCCAAGGCGGCGACCACCGCCGCGTGTATACAGTCCTCGTGTGCCTGGATGACCAACTTGGTGGGGATTTGCCCAGCCCCGCCAACCGCGTGAGCCTCCACCAGCGCTACGATCAAATCCTGTTTGCTACCCACTACACGATCCCAGTCGCTGGTAATGACGCTGTAAGCGTTAAACTCGTCCACTTGTACGGTCACGATATCCGCCGCATCGTCGGGGGGAGGCTCGGCAACTTGGGTGCTCGCATCTTGTTCCTTTTGGGCGGGACGCTGGAAAGCCTTTTGAACGCTGAACGACGCTGTAATCATGAAAAAGATGAGCAATAAAAATGTCACATCGACCATAGGGGTCATATCCATGTCCTCCCCCGACTCGGCGCGTGGGCGAACAAAGTTTGCCGTGGCAGCGGACAGCGCACGCTCTTCGGCGGCCATGCGGCGCTGCGTCTGCTCCTCATCGGGCGCATCGAATGCATCGGCCGTCTCGGGTTGAGTGCGAATGCGACTGAGCGCCTGCTGCAGTGCCAGTTCCTGCTGCTGTTCTTGCTGCCGCGCCGCTCGGGCCGCAGCCAAATCCTCGGCCGTAGGCAATTGGACGGGACCGCCACACTCGGGGCATTTAATCTCACGCCCCAACATGCGCGGATTGACCGCTCGTACTACGTGACAATTTGGACACTCAAAACGCATCGCCATCGGAATGAATCCCTAAGTTTGTTCCATGACAGCGATGTTAATCACCTGGCCTTCTTCCATCGATTCAGAGATGGCCGCGCTAACGCGCACGACCTCTCCGTGACGGACTGAACCCTCTGCGCGAATGATGACGTGTTTCTTCCCGGCATCCAACCCCTGTTGAACATAGAGCGCGATTTCTTCGTTCTGTTGTTCGAGTTCTCGGGAGAAGGGCCCGCCGTCGGCACGATCTACCTCTGCTTGGTCACCCGTGCCGCGTCGCATGATCAGGATGACCGATTCCTTGCCGACCACGACACCACCATGCCGCGCCTTGGGCAAGTCCACTGCCTGCTCGGCATTGAGCTTCGACGAGACGAGGAAAAAGATCAGCAGTAAAAAAGTGATATCGATCATAGGGGTAATGTCCAGTTCGTCGTCCGTGGATCGCTGACGCGGGCGCAGAAAATCCTCCTCCACTTCTGGCAGTTCGTCGAGAGGAAGTTCATCAACTAAAAAAGGTTCTAACGACTGGGACATTTTCGCTCTGTTTGGGCTATCGCTGGGACGCGGCTAGAGGTTCGCATTTCTTTATGCTCAAGTGCTAAACTAAAAACTCTAAGCTGACACAAAGTACTATGCCGAGCGTTTCCCCTGGCGAGTTAGCCCAACGCGATAAGCCTCTAAAAATCGAGTCACACCGGCACCCACCAACTCTTCCATGTGTTGAATGCGATTGCTCACCGCATTGAGCGCCATGACCAAGGGAATGGCTATGCTCAATCCTATGGCGGTGGTGTACAAGGCCACATTGATATCTTTGGCCAGCTTGGTCGCCTCTACGGTCTGGGCCGAAGCTAGCGTCGCAAAAGCACCGATCATCCCAGTGACCGTGCCAAACAAACCCAACATGGGAGCCGTCTTAATCACGGTCGTTACCCAACTGGTGTTGCGATCCAAATCGGCCAACACATCGCGACGAAAACGCTCGCTCAACAGATGTTTGACTTTGGCGTAACCTAGATGTCGATTGATGACCCCCAATTGGACCATCATGGGGACCGCGCGCTGATCCCCCTCGCAGGCCGCTTCGACCGCTTCAAAGTTTCCGCTCAGCAGATCCGGCTCGATACTATCCAGGAAGGCGTCCTGTTCCTCTTCGGTCTTAAACCACTTTTGCCCGACCCGGCTCCACACTAAAAAACAGGAATAGGCACCAAACAGTGCCACTGCGGCCAATGCAATGTAATCGGCCAGACCAATCCAATCGAAAATTGTTTGCGGCATTAAAGTGGAGTTCCTGAGAAGTGGTGAATCCTGCGGGGCAGGGGAGTAAGTGGGTCGGCAGCGCGCAGTCGCAAGCTCCGATGATAACCTGGAAAGCGCAACGGGTGGCGTTCAATGGATGTCATTCGCCGCATCTTTTTGAGCATTTCGCTGCTGGGCACGCTAGGGAGCTTTGCGGTAGCGCTGCTCGGTGACTACAAACTCGTAGCCTCCACCGCTGGCTGCCGCGCGCGATTCGAAAATGGTTTTGGCAATCTCCTTGACCGACTTGTGCCCGGCAGCATTGGCGGCTTGCAGTTCCGCGACTGCCAGACGATCCTCCAGCTCCTTAGGGATGAACTTGAGCAGATTCCGCCCACTGGTCTTCACGCCGGCTTGTTCGAGCAATTGTCGGTCGAACTGTTTAAGGGGTCCGTCTTGCCGCCACTGAAAATAGAGTC
The DNA here is from genome assembly GCA_934255105.1 of uncultured Pirellulaceae bacterium. Taxonomy (GTDB): domain Bacteria; phylum Planctomycetota; class Planctomycetia; order Pirellulales; family Pirellulaceae; genus Aureliella. Next base: position 8,331 of record CAKQNH010000009.1, on the reverse strand, counting down.
GCGCACGCTTGTTTTCTGCTTCGCTAGTTCCTGAATGCTGTTGCGGGGAGGTCGACAGTTTCGTCGCATAGTCGACCGTTGCCACACCGCCACCAATGCAGGCCAGTTCGATATTGTAGAAGTCCAATTGCGTCGCGTAGGGCTGCAAGCCCTTGGCCTGGAACTTGAGCTCCCAGCGTTCGAATCGCGGCACGACGTCATCGCCTTCACCCAGTGGGCCTGGGGGACGACTGTCGCCACGCCCAGTGCCATCCATAGCCTGATCGGCATTGGAATCAACTGCAACCAACGTGGCCGCCACGTTGGAGGCTACATCGGTGACGGCTTGCAGCGATTCGGCCAAGCTGGGGTCGGTCAGCGGTTCGACCTCTTCGGCCGACGGTGGCTCTACATCGCGTTCAAATCCCTCCGCATGATCACCCCGCCCGGCAGCTCGCTGTTCATCTATGATAATTTCACCCGCCGACCAGGTGAGGGTCTGGGTCAACCAAATCACAAACAGCAGTAGCACTAGCAGACCGCTGACAACCAAACCACTCAATAGCAGACTGGCCACACGGTCGACTTTTTGGACGCGCATGTTCCCTACGCCCACGGTCGCCGCGCGACCCATGCGGGAGGCTGGAGACGAGGTTGCAGCCGTTTCCCGCGGCGGCTGTGTCTTTTCAATCGAGCGGAGTTTTTCGGTGGGGGGCATGGGAGCTACGTATTTCCAGTTTCCAGCAATGTGTTCCTAGCGATCGATGAAGATGTACTCAGGTCGAAGCCCCAAGTACCACTCTTTCCAGAAGTCGATCGCTGCCTTGCGCTGCGCTGGCTCGGCATCAACCTCCAACCGCGAGTGGCTCAGTTTTCGGCTGAGCAACCGCAAGCTCTCTTCGGCCAGATATGGGACGTAAGGATCTTCGTCGGATAACGCGTCGATCAATACGGGAACTTGGTTCAAGTCTTCACTGCGTCCCAAGAGTTTAGCCGCTACGCGGCGAGCCGAGTAGGAACCGCCGGTCAACATCCGCGCCAGCCGCGCTACCTGGGCTTCGCGAGCGACCGGGTCGGAGGCGAGTTGCATTTGTTCCAGTTGCCATTGCAACAGGTCACCGCTGCCATCTTCGCTCTCTAGCAGCGTCAGCAGATCCTGCATCGACGCCTCGCCATCGCCCACGATCCGGTTGCCAACCATCCGCACCGCGGACACGTCTTTGGGAAGTCCATAACCACCAAAGGCCACTCCCTCATCCAATTGGCCAATCGACTTTTGGGTCGAACGGATTAGAAAAAGCACGGCGAAGCAGGTGCAAATGTCATCCGAGGTAAAATCTCGCATCTTGGCTTGAGACCAGTGCCCATCCGCCTCTTGCAGTTTGGCCAACTCCGTCACACCTTCGTTATACCAAGCGGGGCTCTTGTTTTGCCTGCCCGCCATGATCTCGCGAAAACTCTCGTAGCGCTCTTGAGAATAACGCCAATAGTAATAGAAGTACCCGCCGCTAAAATTGTTTTTTTCCTGGTATCGCTCAGCGGCTTTGATGATAGGGTCCATGTCGCGTAACTGCAGCGTCCCCTGCCGACGATCGGACTGGCGCTTGGGCAGCAGGTCGATGCGCACAAATGCAGCAGGAACGCCGTCTGTGTCTTCAGTAGGTTGCATGGCGCGAAAGAATCCCAGGATGTCGCACCCGATCAGAACCGATCCCGCACCTGCGGTGGCCAGCGACTTGGACAATCGATCCTGCGGGACTGGCGCGCCGCTAGAAATTTTCCCTTCATAGCCCCAGCCTCCCGACGGATCGATAGTGGCTGTCAAGTACCGCAGCGTATTCTCAACCGTCTCCACTGGAACGTGCAGGCCCACCTGTTGCAGAGTCCATAGAGCCAGCATTGCATATTGCACTTGCGAGGTGTCCCCATGGGGGTTTCCCAGATAGCCGAACCCGCCATGGTTCTTCTGCACCGACAAAAACCAGTTCAGAATGGTTTCCAGTTCGGGGCGATACTTTACGGCATCGATATCGGCTAAAAACAATGCGCACACACTGGCCGAATAGACAATTTTGCTCTCCCCCTGCATCGGTAGGTTGGACAAGCTTTGCACCAGGGCTCGCGCCGTAATGATGGCTGCCTTGACCTTCGGATGCTCCAAATCGCTCGTGGCCTTATGGAGCGTATAGGCGATCAGCAACTCTGTGCCGCTATCGTAGGATGTAGTCGTACCAGGCAACTGAGACAGGTAGGCTGTCCCCTTGGCCACCATCGCCTGAACCTTGGAGTGCGTCGGGGAGTAGTCTTGGGCCGCCACTGGGGCGGCAGGCCACAGCACCATCCCCAGCACAGCCAAGTGGACGGCCGCCAGTTGCATGGTCAGTTGGCGATTTCTGTTCATGGTGTTTTCATGGAGCTGGGAGCGATTAGGCAGTGACGAGTTGGCCTGCATGTAAGCCATTCATTTTGATTTACGCCTCGGATGAGGAATAGGCCAGGGCTCGGATGAGGAATAGGACAGGGATAGGAGAGGAATAACTGTCGCTCGAAAAGCGGCTGTAGCATGCGTTCATAGTGTAGCTGAACAATCGCCGCCGGTCTAATACCAGCTTTGTTGGCATTTCGAGCTTAGCAAGTGCGCACATCCCGTTGACACGAGCGGCGGGAATAAATAGCATCTTGTGCTGAACTTGCCTGCGGGAGAGGCTCACGCCCAACCTGCAAGCGGCGGCCAGGTAGCTCAGTTGGTAGAGCAACGGATTGAAAATCCGTGTGTCGCCGGATCATTCCCGGCCCTGGCCACTCCAATTTCCTCACGGGAATCCTTGGTTTCTTGGCATTTCTGCCACTTTCACGTTGGCCAACTCGATAGTTGGCCAATTTTGTAGGCTCGTACTGTAGCTCGTAACGAGCGCAGCGCTGCTACGGCAGGCAATGTGGCTCGACGCTCCGCCGTCGGTGTTTCCTGGTGCACTCGCATGCTCAGCGTCTATGCCTCATTGCTCCTCCGCCAAAACGAGTTGTCTCTTCGACGTAACCTGTCTTTTCACAAAATGTGAGATGACAAATATCCTCTCACTGTTTCATGCGGTTGTTGGCTGGTGCCGTCTCACGGCTTGGCCCTTTTCAGAGAATACCGACGGCGGAGCGTCGAGCCACATTGGGAATACCGACGGCGGAGCGTCGAGCCACATTAGCGGGCGCTCGGCGGCGGGATGCGCCAGTCTTTCCAGGGGATGAAGCCCTTGGCACCAACGCCGTAAGGAGGCACGCTACCAACGGGCTGCAGTTTGCGGTGAGCGACCAGTTTCTCCAACAATTCCTCGACAACCTGCGGCTGCTCGGCTGCGAGACTGTGCTTTTCCAATAAATCGTCCGGCAGCTTAAAAAGCCAGACCTGGTGTTCAGCGGTGACTTTTCCTGAGCGGATATCGGGCCCCACCACGACCAGCTTCCACTGCGCAGTCTCGATGGCGATGGTCTCCGAATCGAGGCTGCTTTGACCTTGATACGAATACCAATCGCGGGGAGGTAGACGTCGATCGGTTCCTGCCAGTAGATTGCACAAATTGATGCCATCCAGCTCGCGACCTTCGCGCTGTCCGGCCACAGGCTCCACTCCAGCACTCGCCAGGGCAGTGGGCATGACGTCGATATAGCCCAGCACCTCTTCCAATTTGCGACCACCCTTCCACTGAGCCGGCCAGCGGACGCAGGCTGGCACGCGAATGCCTCCTTCGAAGGTGGTCAGTTTGCTGCCACGCAACGGTCGGTTGTTAGCCTTGAATTCTCTGACTCCGCCATTGTCACTCAGGAACCACACCTGAGTATTGTCCGCTTCGCCCGATTCTTCGATCGTTTCTAAAATCCGTCCGATGCCTTGATCCATGCTCCAAATCATCGCCTTCAGAATATCTTCGCGGCTGGGTTTTTCGCCTTTGGCATAGCGCGCGATATCCTCCGGCTTGGCTTGAAATGGTGAATGCGGTGCACCGAACGGCACGTAGCAGAAATAGGGGGCGTCACCTGCGACCGCCTGGCGAATAAAATTGCAAGCCGCGTCGGCAATCAAATCGGTCGCGTAGCCTCGCTTGTCGGACGGTTCGTAGTCGACGTGCCAGTCGCGCTCCCCATCACGAGTCAAATCGAAATAATCGATGGCACCGTTGTAGTGGCCTTCGAAGTGAGTGAAGCCTCGGGCCAGCGGATGCCACTTGGCTTGATGATGCCCCAGATGCCATTTGCCAAAGATGCCTCGGTTCTTGTAACCCGCCTCGCCGAGCGCAGCGGCGAGCGTTCGCTCTTCGACCGGCAGTCCAAAATTGCGGTACGGCGGAATTACGGAGCGAGCCAAGCCAAAGCGGATCGGATATCGACCGGTCAACAATCCAGCCCGCGTCGGCGTACACATCGGTGCGACATAGAATCGATCGAGCTCGATACCTTGGCTGGCTAGGCTGTCGATGTTGGGGGTCTCCATCCAATTCGAATGGTAGCCGACTGCGTTCCAGCCCAAATCGTCGGCCACCAGAATGACGATGTTGGGCTGTGCCGCCACGGCAAACCCGGCTAGCCAGCCGGCCAAAATCCAAGCCTGCCAGAAGGCAAGCTTGGTTGCAAACGAGCCAGCTCGCTGCGAATAATTACTATCTGGCACGTGAGGGAATAGGCGTGGAAGTTGCATGGCTGAGCTCATTCTGTAAAGTAGAGGGTGCTTCACTATAGTCGTTGATCGCTCCGTCGATCAGATGTTATAGTCGTTGATCGCTCCGTCGATCAGATGTTATAGTCGTTGATCGCTCCGCCGATCGGATGCTATAGTCGTTGATCGATTAGTCGATCAGATGTTAATGACCCGTTGCTTAGCTGTCTCACACACGTGTTAAAGTTACTGCTGCGTCCATCGCGGAGCAATGATCGACGGAGCGGTCAACGACCAACGAGAAGCAATGACCGGCGGAGCGATCAACGACTATCTCCCCACATCAATCCCCCGAGGTATCCAGTATGCCAACCCATCAACGCGCCGTGCAAGGTTTCACCGAGCTCGTCTTTTCAGCCTGCGCCATGGCCGTGGCGATATCCTGCCTGCCCGGGCCTTTGACAGCGGACGAACCAAATATGGAGCGACTGGTATGTTGCGGAGCGGCCGAGGTCTTCGTTATTGACGCATTGGATCCACAAACGAAGCTATGGTCATGGACGGCCAGCGATTCAGCCTCCATCCCTGAAGATTTCCACCGCAAGTTCCGCTCCACCGATGACTGCAAGCCATACGCAGGTGGAGTGATGTTGATCACTTCGTCATCCAGAGGCGTGGCGCTGATTGAACGCGATACCAAGCGCTGCCTCTTCTTGGCAGACGTAGCCAATGCGCATAGTGCATGTTTGCTGCCCGAGCGACAGATCGCCGTGGCAGCTAGCACATCGGGCGATGAGATTCAGTTCTTTACCTATGAGGACGCAGGCGAATCGGCCAGGGTGGCAGTAAGCATTCCAAACCAACGCATTGCACTGCTGGGCGCGCACGGAACCGTGTGGGATGCGGCGCGCGAGCAGTTGTGGGCGCTGGGTACCACGGAACTTCTACAGCTCCAGCGTAGCGGTACCGACGGAACCTCGGACGCTTGGAGTGTTGTCGCTCGGCATCAGCTTCCATCCTCGGGCGGGCACGACCTGTCCCCCGCTCATAACGGTTCGCACTTGTGGGTGACCACGGAAACGCAGGTGCTGCGTTTCAACATGGCCGAGCCGTCATTTGACATTGCGGAAGGGTTTGGCGACCAGCGGAATGTAAAATCGGTGGATGTCCATCCGCAGACTCAGCGGCTCGTGTACCAGCAAGCTTTAAAAACTGAGTGGTGGAGTCACACCATCCGCTTCGCCGATGCTTCCCCCGTTACATTAGAGAACGAACGCTTGTACAAAATTCGTTGGGACGCGCCGGCACCACGCCCGTAAGCATTAGCCCAACTATGGCTGTCGCGGATTGTGTAGCGGATGTCGCCAAGACTTTTGGCCAAGGGGCTGTCGAAACTCTTGGCGAGTTCCGCTACGTGAGAAATCACAGCCTAGGACCGAAAGTCGGCAATAAAAAATCGGTACGATGCTTAACCTCTATGACAAACAACTTTAGCGCACAGCATCGACGACAGGCCGGTGCGCTTGAATCTGGGCTTGGAAGTCCCCTAGACTCGTCCACAACCAGGGCTTGCCCAAGTCCACTTCAGCGATTGAGACACTACCCCAAACTTCTGCATGTGCCAGAGTCCGTCCATCGCGTCCGTAGATCGCAGACTGCGTCCAATTTTGATCTAAATCTGTATAGGTGCTGCTGACCAGGAACACATGATTCTCACAAGCTCGGGCCGACGCCAACAACGGGTTGCAGCCCCATACCGGCCACGCGATTACTTCCGCGCCACGATTGGAGAGTTCACGTGCGACTTCGGGAAAGAAGCCATCGTAGCAGACCATCATGCCGACTTTTCCGAAACGAGTTTCGAACACAGGGTATTCGTGCCCCGGCATGACGCCCGCTTCGATCTCGCCGCGTGGCAGCGTTACCTTGCGGTATTTGCCGACGATGTTTCCATCGGGCCCGAGCATTACCGCCACGTTGTAGATCAGGTGCCCGTCGCGCTCCAGCAGTCCAGCCACAATGTATGTGTCGTGCTGTTTGGCTAGAGCCGCAAAGTAATCGGTCGACGGGCCGGGGATGGGTTCGGCCGCCTCCGCGTAGGTGCCTCCCGAGCGGTAGTAGGTCAGCGTTTCAGGCAGCACGATCAGATCGGCGTTCTGGTCTGCTGCGTCAGCGATCAGTGGAGCGAATTGCTCGCACTTTTCCTGCGGCGTCTTGCCTGCTGTGTGACGCAAGTGGATCGTCGCCAAGCGAACATTGCGTGGCTGAGGGGCGGCGGTAATTTCCATGGTTGGCACCGTCCAGCGGACAGACGAATGGGGCTCTCCCCAGCGATAATGCAATTCGATTTTTGCAGTGGTCGCATCGGGGGGCGCGAGATACACGCCTTCGAGCAGGTCCCAATCTCTGGCACTGGCTACGTGTTTTGGGAATTCTGGTTCAGCGCGAGGCCGCTCGCCGGAATGGTACGACAAGAAACTAGGCTCGCCATGAGTCGCCTTCTGGCCGGCGGCGTTGAGCCACAGGATTCGTGCCACCGCAGCACGGCGTGGCAGCGCGACGCCGTGGGTCTGCCGCCCGACCGAGAAGTGGTAGTGTTTCCCAGCTTCGACCGGTATCGTCCGCGTCCAACTCCCCATCAGGCCTGCGCGTTCGTCGCCGCTGATTACAAGCGCGGCTGGCGACTGTTCACTGCTCGCGTCCCAAGCAAATTGAGGACGGATTTCGTCGCGTGGCGACTCCGCTGTCCAGCCCTCGGGGGCTGAACCACCGGATGATAAATTGCTGCCTGTTAGGCCGTCGGCTGAAAGCAGCGCGGTACTGCACAACAGTATCCAACCAAAGGTAACTGCGAAAACATTCTTCATCGGGCAACTCCAGATGCTTATGGGGTCTTAAGTGGCGAGGTGACTTCCTGGCCAATGTCTTGTCCGCATCCCAGCAGGTTATTGGCGATCTGGTTCGGCTGCAGTGGCTTCGTGAATCAGGCAGTCAGAGATGCGACTGTCGGAGACATTCTCCAGCAGCAATCCACAGGGGCTGCAATCCAGAATTGTGCAACCTGTAATGTTAAACAGTCGACAGTTGCGAACGATCATGGCAGCCGCCACATCGCCGACTTGTGCGATGTGATTCCCGCTGATCGTAGCACCGGTGCAATCGGTGAAAACCAAACCGTGCCGAGCGGTCGCACCATCGCCATAGTGATAGCGGGGATTGCGATCAAATACATTGTTCGCAACGACGATGCTCTCGCAGTTGGTCACTTGTAAGTTACTGGAGAAGCCCTCCCAGATTGTATTGCCGGTAACCGTGACGCCGCGTGTGTTGGCGATATCGATGTTTACTTGAACATCCGATAACACGTTGTCTGCAATGGTAATATGGCCGTGCCTGGTCTCTTGGGTAAAGGGAACCTCTTTGCTTTGGCAATTGATGCGAATGTTGGCTGAGTTCGGCGCGTTATGCGTGTGCTGAATGGTGCAACCGACGATCGCCACTTCGCCAATGGAGCCACCGCTTGCATCGAGCAACACATTGGCGGTTGGCTCTGAATCCGCATCGCCCATGTTGCCCTCGATGTCGCAAGTGCCAATGTGAACATTGCGCACGTCACCGCCGCGAATAACAACGCCACCTTGTTGATTGTAGCTGATGTGGCAACCGATAATGTTCGACTGATGCAGGCTCAAGTGATCGTAGTACACGCC
>CAKQNH010000008.1 GCA_934255105.1 uncultured Pirellulaceae bacterium | reverse complement strand
CAAGTCGCAGCAGTCCAAGGAGCGTAACCGCAGATCGCCGATTCGTCTCTCAGACTAAGCCTCAAATGCGTCACTAAATCAATTGACGTCCCGAGGGAGAAGATCCAGGCCCCATGCCCGCTTGTCTGGCATGAGCTAAGTTTTACGAGCTAGTCATCGCTGCATGTCCCCTCAACATGCCAGCTTCCCAGCGAATTGCCGCAGAAGAGGGCAATTCGCTGGGAAGCTGCGATAGCGGGGAGCTAGCATTAAAACTCCATCGCCCGCGAGCAAGCTCACTGGGGTCGCGAAAATTGATGCTCCAAAAAAATTGATGCGCTATAAACAAGTCATGCGCCATCAACAAGGTACTACTGCAAAGGTAAACTGCCGAAACTGCAGCACTAAATGCCACATCTCGGCAAATCTTTCTGGGAACTGAATACAAATTAACTGCGTCTAGACCGCTATGATGACGCTTAATCGACGCAACCTTATCGGGAGAACAACCATGCGGAGCTCAGTTTTAACCTCAATGCCTAGCGGACAAAGCCTCCTGAGCTTGCTTGGGATGGCGACCGCAGTGGCGGTGGTTGTCTGGGTAGTCGCCGTCGGTCGAGCCATCGAAACAGGAGATACCGAAAACGCTATGACCCAAGCCCAACAACTGATGAAGGATAGCAACTTCGCCGAGGCAGCGCGACTGCTGCGCGCTACCTCACGGAACGCCGATGCCTCCGAAGCACAAGTAGTCCAGTCGCTGAAATCCTTACAACTCTGCCAGCAACAACTTGGGCTATTCGCGTCGCTCGACGACGATTTGTCAGCCGCTATAGCGGCTCATCCAAATTCGTTTCGCATTTTAGCCACGGCTGCTAACCAAATTCAGACGGCTCAACACTGGGGAACGGTGGCGGATCAAAAGTTCACCCGTGGCTGGAATCGGGGCGGACAACGCGGACAAAATGTCAATGTAGCCGAGCAAGATCGATTGCGCTCGCTGCAATGGCGGGCGCGTGCAATCGAATTGGCGACCAATCCAGAAACCAACGCAGGTTCCGATAGCAAAGAGGAGAAGGCCGATAGCGCAAAGGACAACAGCCAACAGTCCGCTGAAAAGCAAGCTGCCGCGCTGAGCCAAGAGGTTGCGCAACTGCATCTGGATCAAGCTCAAGCTTTGCTGCTGGGGCGGGATCGCATGCTCGCCTGGCGTTTGCAAGCCCTGACAGACTTACAGGCAGAGCCCGATTACTTGGATCTGGACAGCAATACGGCTGTGCCCAGTCGATCTGCTCCGGTGACCGAGGGCGGCGAACCAGTACTGTACGATCTGCCCGAATCTTGGCAGGCCGCTAATAGCGATGGGGAGCGTTTGCGTTGGTCCTTGAATCAGGCTGAGAAGTCCGACGCTTTGCGCAGCCAAGCCGCATATCAGTGGGCGATGTTTCTCAACCAGCAGTTCTCTGTGGATACGTTGCAACAAGACGCGTGGCTGTTTCGCCGCGCGGGCGAGAGTGGCGAACTACCCGAGCAAGGCGTGGCAGCCATCCACACGCTGAAGGACAACGAGACCATCGCCAAACTGGCCAATGGCATCCACCGCTTTACCCTACCCGACGAATTCAATCCCATTTCGCTATTCCAACAACTGGCAAAGGGATCGGACAACTTTGCCGAGAGCGCCGCGTGGGAATTGATTCAAATCTCGCTCAATCGTCGCCAGTATCCGCAAGCCGCCGAGCAGTTGGAGAGCTACCTCAAACGCTTCAAAGTCACCAACCAGTGGAAGCGGCAATTGCTCGATAACATCCGTCAACCCCGAGCCGCTTTCGATGCAGCCGCTGCGCAGCCAGCCGGACAACCCGCCAAACTCAGCCTGCTATTTCGCAATGCTAACCAGATCGCCTTGACTGCTCGACGAGTCGACGTTGAGAAGATTCTGCTAGATACCAAAGCCTACTATCGAAATTTTGATCCGCAGCAGCCCAATGATCGATTTGGAAAGTTATCTGGCAAGCAGGCTCCACAGATCACTTCGCCGGGCTCGCTGTTCGACCAGGCGAAAATCGACGACTACCTACTGGAGCAAGTCGCCGAGTGGAATGAACCGTTGGAAGCGCGGCCCAATCACTGGGATCGTCGTGTGCAGATTGAGACGCCGCTTAAGAATGCTGGCATGTATCTGGTCGAAGGCATCGTCAGCGGCCAGGCGGGTGCTCCCACGCAGACCTTGCGCATTTTGCTTTCGATCGAAGACACCGCACTGATGCAAAAAGCAGCGGGCAATAACCAGTGGTTGCTGTGGGCAACCGACGCGGTCAGCGGACAAGCCATCGCAGGTGCAAACGTCGAAATGTTCGGCTATGGCTGGGACGACTCACAAAACGGCCGAGGGGCGCGCCACAAGATGATCACTGAGAATTTCTCGGCGCGCACCGATGCGGAGGGAATGGCCACAGTCACCGCCAAGAATAGCATGCAGTGGTTCAGTGTGGTTAGGACAAAAGATGGACGCATCGCTCTGCTCGGTTTCCAACACTACTGGCAATTCGCAGTGGAAGCGAGCCAACACTTAGAGCTAAAAGCGTACGGAGTCAGCGACCGACCGCTGTACCGCCCCGGTGAAACGATCAAGACCAAATTCTGGCTAGGCTACCAAACCTATGGTGATGAACCGGCCCAGCGCCTGACCAATCGTGGCGTGACCATCACGATGATCGATCCGCAGGGAGTGCAAGTCTCCGAGCACCAGGTGTCGACCGATGATTACGGCGGCTGCGAATTGGACCTTCCACTGGCCGACACGGCGGGGCTGGGACGCTATAGCTTTCAAGTCAACTTGAAAGGCAATGCTACAGTGGACAAAGCCCCGGCAGACAAACGCGCTGCCGGCCGCCGTCGTGCGCCAGGGCAACTACGCCCGTCGCAACCGATCGCCAACCCTCCCCACGATTTTGCCAATACGAATTTGGCGGTTCGAGTGGAGGAGTACCGCAAGCCGGAATTCGAAGTCAAAATTCTCGCGCCCGAAAAGCCCGTCGCCCTGGGCGATACGATCGAAGCCCGCATCGAAGCCAAATACTACTTCGGCGCGCCGGTTACCGAAGCCGAGGTGAACGTCAAAGTCGAGCGCAGCACGGTCCGCGAGAGCTTCTATCCCTGGGCACCGTTCGACTGGTGCTATGGCCCCGGATATTGGTGGTTTGCTGAAGATTATGTGTGGTATCCGAACTGGCGAGGCTGGTCTGGCTGCATCGCTCCGACGCCGATCTGGAGACCTACGTGGGGTAACGAGCCGCCCGAGTTGGTGCTCGAACAGCAGGTGCAACTCGATTCAACTGGCTTAGCCAAGTTGTCGATCGATACCGCGCTGGCCAAAGCGATCTACGGGGATAAAGATCACAAGTATTCCATCTCCGTCGAGGTCCGCGATGCATCGCGGCGCACGATCACGGCCAGCGGCTCTGTCATCGCAGCGCAAGAACCTTTTAAAGTTTACGCTTGGGTCGACCGTGGCTTTTACAACGTCGGACAACGCATCGATGCGCATTTCCAAGCGCGGCGACTGGATGACACCCCCGTCACGGGCAGTGGCACAATCGAACTTCTCAAGATCAGCTACGACGATCAACAGCGACCGCACGAACAAGTGGTGGCCAGTTTCGAAGGGAAGACCGACGCGGAGGGAGAACTAGTTCAAACAATGCAGGCCGACGAAGCAGGTCAGTACCGTGTGCGTCTACGTTTGAAGGACGATGCTGGCCACGAAATTGAAGGAGGCTACATCTTTACCGTGCGTGGGGCGGGTGACGATGCCAACGACTACCGCTATAACGCTCTGGAATTGATCCCTGATAAACAGCACTACGCGCCCGGCGAAACGGTCAAACTGCAAATCGCCTCTAACCATGCCGGCGCACGCGTGGCTCTGTTTTTGCGCCCCGAGCAGAAGGGCTACGCGTCGCCCCTGTGGATTGAGCTCGACGGCAAGTCGACCGTGATTGACATCCCTGTTGAAGAAGTCGATCAACCCAATTTCTTTGTCGAAGCGGCCACCGTGTTCGACGGCCAATACCATCAGCAGGTTCGCCAAATCGTCGTCCCTCCCAGCGAGCGCGTACTGGATGTGAAGCTGGTCTTGGACAAGGAGGAGTACTTGCCAGGTGAAGAATGCAAGGTAGAAGTCAAAGTGACCGACACCGCCGGAAAGCCCGTCGTGGGATCGTGCGCGATCGCGGCGTACGACCGGTCGCTTGACGCACTCGCCAGTGATGTTCTGCCCCCTGATATTCGCGAATTCTTCTGGAAATGGCAGCGCGACCATCAACCGCAACGCTCGAGCAGCCTCGACACCGTACACACTCCGATCGAAGTGGCCGGTCAACCGCAGCTTCAACCGCTGGGGATCTTCGGCAGCACCCTGGCCGATGACCTGGACGCGATTGAAGGTGGCGGGGATAGCTTGGCCCAGTCGCAGGAAATGCGTGCTCCTGGACATCTCGGCATGGGAGGCATGGGAGGCATGGGTGGTGGTTTTGGCGGTGACGCCGCCTTTGCCGCACCGATGAGTATGGCCGAGGGAGCCATGGATTCGATGGGTGGCGGCATGCTCGCCCGAGGTGGCATGCAGAAAGCAATGGCAGTCGCGGGAACCGCTCCGAGCGATCAGGCCGGTGCGGCAGGCGACCCACCCGTGGCAGTCCGCAAGGACTTTGCCGACTCGGCGTTATGGTTGGCCAGCTTGACTACCGACGAGTCCGGTGTGGCTAAAACGACGTTCAAAATGCCCGAGAACCTCACCAGTTGGCAAGTCCGCTCGTGGGCCATGGCACCCGGCACGCGCGTCGGTAGCGATACCACCAGCGCGGTCACGCGCAAGCCATTGTTGCTTCGCCTGCAGACTCCGCGTTTCTTGGTGGAACGCGATGAAGTGGTCCTCTCGGCCAACGTGCACAATGACCTAGCAGGCCGCCGCAGCGTAAAGGTCTCCTTGGAGATCGACGGGCAAACCCAGCTCGATCTAATCGATTCGGCCGATCGCCAGCAGACGGTCGAAATCGATTCGCACCAACAGGCTCGCGTCGATTGGCGATGCCGTGCGATCGGCGAAGGGACCGTGACCGTCCGCGCCATCGCTGTCACCGACGATGCTTCCGATGCGATGCAGTTGGAGATTCCCATCGTCGTCAACGGCATCCTCAAGATGGAGTCCTTGGCGGGCACCGTCCGCGATGGACAGGCCAGTTCGACAGCCACGTTGAGAATTCCTGAGCAGCGGCGAATTGAACAGTCGAAATTGGTCGTGCGGCTCAGCCCCTCTTTGGCTGCTGCGATGATCGACGCCCTACCCTACTTGGCCGAATATCCATACGGCTGTACGGAGCAGACGCTCAATCGCTTTCTGCCGAGTGTGATTACGCAGCGCGTGCTGCAGCGCATGAATATCGATCTGGGCAAACTCAAAGAAAAACGCAACAACCTCAACGCACAGGAGCTGGGTGACGCGGCCGAGCGACGCGCGCGTTGGAAGCGTTTCGATCACGCCGCCGTGTTCGATGAAGAACTGGTAGCCGAGATGGTAACGGCCGGCGTGCCCCAACTAACCAACATGCAAAACGCCGACGGTGGCTGGGGCTGGTTTAGTGGTCTGCACGAAACCAGTGGCGCGCACATGACCGCTACTGTCGTCCGCGGTTTGTTGATCGCCCAACAGAATGAAGTTCCCATCGTGCCCGATGTGCTGCACCGCGGCATCGCTTGGCTAGAGCAGTATCAACAAAGTGAACTGCAGAAACTTCAGAACGCGGACGGCAAGGTGGTGCCCTACAAGGAGCACCCCGACAATATCGACGCACTAGTCTTCAACGTATTGGTGTTAGCCGACAAGTCCAATCCGAACATGCAGCAGATCCTGTACGCTCAGCGCCAGCACCTGAGCAACTACGGCAAGGTGCTACTGGCTTTGGCTACCAATCAAACCGGCAACGCTGAGCAGACCCAGATGCTGCGCCGCAACTTGGAGCAGTTCTTGGTGGAAGATGCTGAGAACGAAACGGCTTACTTGCGCGGCCAGGCATCGTGGTGGTATTGGTACGGCAGCGAGATCGAAGCCAACGCGATGTATTTGAAGCTGCTGTCGGCCGTCGATCCCCAGGGACAGACCGCCCCGCGGGTAGTGAAATATTTGCTGAACAATCGCAAACACGCTACCTACTGGAATAGCACTCGCGATACGGCCCTAGTCGTCGAGGCTTTTGCGGACTATATCGCCGTAAGTGGCGAGATGCAGCCCAACATGCGGGCTGAAGTGTACCTGTCCGGCAAGCGACTGGGGACCGTCGACTTTACGCCTGAGAATCTATTCGATGTCAACAACACCATTGAGATTCGGGGGACTGCGGTTCCTGCCGGTGAGCAAACTTTGGAGATCCGCCGCGTAGGCAAAGGAAATTTGTATTGGAACGCCTATGCCACCAACTTCACCTTGGAAGAGGAAATTGCGCCGGCAGGACTAGAGGTTAAGATTGAGCGTCGCTACTATCACTTGGAACCAGTCAGCAAATCACTGCAGTTGCCCGGCGCTCAGGCAAATGTTGTCGATACACAGCAGGCCGGGTTCACGCGCACCCTGCTGGAGGATCTACAGGCGTTGCCATCCGGCGAGTTGGTGGAAGTAGAGTTGCTGGTCGAAAGCAAGAATGACTACGAGTACCTGTTGATTGAAGACGCTAAGGCTGCGGGCTTAGAGACGGTCGAGACGCAGAGCGGTTACTTCTACAACTCGGGCCTGAGCATCTATCGCGAACTGCGCGATAGACACGTTGGACTGTGCATCCGCTGGATGCCGAGAGGCAAGTATTCGATTCGCTATCAACTGCGCAGCGAAGCGCCCGGCACGTTCACCGCTTTGCCGAGCGTCATTCAGGGCATGTACGCACCCGAACTACGCGGCAACAGTAGCGATTTCGACTTGCGAGTCGTGGAGTAATGTAGAACGGGCACTCCTGCCCGTTTACCCCTCACATTTCAAAAAGCATCGGCCCCATGCCAGCTTGTCTGGCATGAGCCAAGACCTCACTACTAAGCCAACAGCTTTTCTCTGAGTCCCTTCAGCAGGCCCACCGCGTGTTGGATCTCTGCCTTCTGACGCTCTGGCTCCTCAGCCAACTCACGTTCGATCGTCAAAGGTCCCAGGTAGCCGATATCCTTGAGCGTTTGCAAGTAGCGCTCCATGCCGACCTGCCCTTCACCCAGAGGCATTTCACGGCCCCAGGTCACTCCGGGTTGGTCGCTGGCAGTAGCATCCTTGCAGTGCACGCTACGCACGTACTTGCTAATCTGCTTCAGCGTTTCAATTGGATCGCCCGTGCCGTACAGGATCATGTTGGCCGGATCGAAATTTACGAACAGATTGTCGCACTTGGAGTCGGCAATAAAAGTTAGCAGGGCTTCACCCGTCTCCTGCCCTGTCTCCAAATGCAGCGCTTGATCATTCTGTGAAGCATGCTCGCACAGTTGCCGAGTGACTTGCAGGACATCTTGATACAGCGGCAGCGACGTGTCGTGAGGAACAAAACCCAAGTGCAGCGCAATCACATTGCAGCCCAGCAGTCGAGCGAAGTCGCTGATCTCACACATCTCACGCAAGCGCTCAGCGCGCGTCTCAGGTGGAACCAACCCAATCGTGCGGGATACGGTCGGGATGTCAGCATAGCTCTCCCCATCGAACCCGCCGAACACTGCCGTCAATTCGACGTTCATCTGCTCGAGTCGTTCCACAAACTTCTCTGCCACTGCGGGAGTGCGCGTCGAGCGATGCGGTGCATGCAGTTGAATCGTTGGAATTCCCAGCTCCTGCACTACCTCTAACTTAACTCCCAGTCCAGCATCGATGCTGGTGAATACGCCAATCGGCCAATCAGCCATGTTCGTCTCCATTATTTAACGTCAGTTGCCAGCATGTTTGCTAGCGATCCACTTTGAGAAAGGGTATTGTAGAGCCAAAGGGGGGCTTTGCGAAACTCCCCTAGCGGGATAATCGTAGCGAACCAAAGGAGTACGCGATGGAAGCCTTCTTTTTCGAGAACCCTCTTTGGCTTGGAGTCTGCGGAGCTTTAGTAACGATTGTTGCTGCGGTTCTGTGGATGCAGTCCGGTGCGCGCAGCGCAGCGGTCATCGCGCTGGTCGCGATCGTCTCAACTGTTCTGCTGGTTCTGGTTTCGCTACGTGTTGAAACCGACCGAGAGAAGGTGGTTCAGACGATCAACCAAGTAGCGGACGCGGTCGAATCCAATGATCTACAGCGAGTGCTCACCTATATCGCTCCCAGTGGCGCGCAGGGCTTGAGGCGCGCCCGGCACGAGTTGCCACAATTCACTTTTCGCGAAGCTCGCATGACTCGTCTCAAGTCGGTCATGGTTAATCGAAACAACACTCCACCCACCGCTCTGGCCGAGTTCAGCGTTATCGTCGACGTGGCAGCCAACGGCCAAGAGGCTCGCCTCCCGCGCTTCGTAAAGGCGTATTTTGTCGAAGTCGGGGGACGTTGGCTGGTGCGCGACTACGAACACTTCGATGCGGCTGCCGCATTCCGCGACTAACTAAGCACGGGTGCAAAAATAAAATAACTGTCGCAGCTCCGGCTGACGTAGCTCGCAATCGCGGCGAACAATCGCAGCTCGCAATCGCAGCTCGCAATCGTGGCGAAGCCACGTCCCGCAGTGGCGAAGCCACGTCAGCGCGTAGCCGTGGGTGGCAACCCACGGATTCAGTGCATCATGATTTCGATGAGCCGCGAAGCGGCGGTAGCCACTTATTAATCTTTAATCTCTCTCAAACCACGCATGGAATTCACCGGGAACGTTGGGCCAGTGAGCCGCTGGCGAAGCCCGGAACACCATCGATTGCTTAGTTGTAGGGTGGTTCAATACGAGTTGGTGGCAGTGCAGCGCGATAGCATTTTCTCTAACGAAACGGCTGCGCGCGCCGTACTTTCGATCCCCCCAGATCGGCATCCCGTATTCGGCTAGTTGCAAGCGAATTTGATGCTTGCGTCCGGTTAGCAATTCGATTTTTAACAGCGACCGGTCGCCGCTGATCGCCAGCGGTTGCACGCGCAGACGAGCCTGCTGTGCTGCGGGGTGCGACGAGTCCACAACGCGCATGCGCTGCGCCCGATCATCCTTGGCGACCCAATCGACGATCTCGCTCCATCGACCAGCCGAATTGGCTGCAGTCGGCCACCTCCCTTCGACAATTGCCAAGTAGAATTTGTCCACGGTCTGCTGGCGGAGCTGCTCCGAGATGCGACTGGCGGCCTTGCTGGTGCGAGCGAGAACCAGCACACCCGATACCAGCCGATCGATACGGCTGACAACCCCCACGAAAGCTTTGCCTGGCTTGTTGTATTTCTGTTGTAGATAGAGCGCCGCTTGGCGAGCGATAGTCGTTGTGTCTTGAGGCGTGCCCATGGTAGCAATCCCGGCTGGCTTGTCGACGACCAATAGATGATTGTCGGTATAGATCACAGACAGCTTGGACACAGGTTCGGCTCACACTAGAAGGGACAGAGTATTATGCGGCAGACGTACTTCTGCAGTGCAACGCAATTGTACTGCGAATTTTTCTAAATCGCTTGCGCCGTCTCACGACACCAGCCAACTTGCCTCACTGGTGAATCAGCACATAGCACTTGACACCGCTGCTGAAATTGCGGTACTCACACCCGCATTCACTTCCAACGTGGAGAGACTCCCCTGCCTCACCTGCCTAAAAAAACGATGCGTCCACTTGCGCTGGCCCTGTTGGGCTGGCTGGGGTGCTTTGCGCTGGCAGGTTGCCAAGGCCGTGCGTATCGGGATTTGTATGCCGAAAACATGGCTGCCGAAATCCGGGATTTGGAAGACCAGCTCTACGAATATGATCATCAGTACAAGCTGCTGGAACAAGAGCTAGAAGTACTGCGCCAGCAAAACATGGTTTTGAAAGCCGCCGCGCCTCCCAAACGTTCACTGCTGGCACCGCTGGGCAGGAACGACAGCCAGTTCGAGCCGCGCCCGCAAGAACTGCCGAACAAGCCCGAGCCAATGCTCGACGCGCCGTCGCACCAGCCGGATTCCATCCTGGAACCCAACACCAGACCGCAGCCTGCGCCCCCTAACCAGCCAGCTCCTAACCAGCCAGCCACGGGCGGTTCGAACAGCGACGAACTGCCGACGCCCAATCGGCCGCGCAGCACGCCACCGACCGATCTGCCGCAGCAACCGCCCAGCCAGCCCGCGCCGTCGACTCCAAGATTCCCTCCGCCAAAAGACAAAAAGAGTCCAACCAGCGATTTCGATCTGGAAGAACTACTCCCCCCGACGATCGATCCCGGCGTCGCAACACCGCCTCCGCTCCCTCCCGTGTCACAGCGAGCTGACGGTTCGCCGGTCGCCCCTGAAGACAATCTGGAGATGAATTTAGCTCGCATTGAAATCCCCGCTCAGAGAGTTTCTGCGGTGCTGTCCGCAGGTGACGGTTCGTTCGCCGGTGAACCAGCAGCTCAGCTTGCTTTCTCTGGTTCAGCCGACACGCTGACGGACTCGCGGGTGATCGAACTGGCTTTCCATCCCGCCCTTTCGCGGGCAATCAATATGGATGAACACTCCGACCCCGATGGACTGTATTTAGTCCTGCAGCCCAAAAACGAACACGGCCAGATGGTCCCTGCCGCCGCTGATCTGTTGGTCTTTGCCCTGGATCCGGCTCGCCAGGGGGAGCAGGCTAAGATTGGCAAGTGGGAGTTCACCGCCGCCGAAGTGCAACAAAAGCTTCAGCCGATCGGTAGCGAGCAGGGCATACACCTGCGTTTGCCGTGGACGGGCCCCGACCCGACGGCGGATCGCGTGATCGTCTTTGCCTTGTACAAATTCACCAACGGCCGACAGGTCATGGGTGAAAAGGAGATCTACTTGGCCAACGATGGTAGCCTTAAAACCGTGTGGTCGCCGCGGGCTGCCACAGGTGCCCCCCGAACCGCCTCCGCGACAACCGGAACCCCGGCCAGTGCGGTCTCTCAAGCCAGTTTCCCAGCCCCCCAGTCCGCGGCTAACTCGCAGCCTGAAACACGGCTCCCCACGGCGACCATCCACACCAATCCAGTGGTGCGCCCCGCCAATGGTAGCGGCTCGATCCAACCCCCACCTCTGCCGCAAGCTCGCTAGCCGCCGGCCAAGTGTAGCTGCCAAGTGTAGCTGCCAAGTGTAGCTGCAGTGCACTTGCTACGAAGATTGGCAGCCGAAGTCGCCAGACATTGGGCTGCGCTTGCTTTATCTACGGCCTGGCTCAGTGAATGACATCGTAGCCGTTTTATGGCGTCTTTTTTCACAGGGCTAGCGTTGTTCTGGTTAATCTGGTATGCTTACCGGTGGTTCCAATCAATTCAGGATTTGACGCGCCTCTTCTTTTCGCTTCCGCGACTAGCCGCGGCACCTCGGCTGGGGTTGATTCCACAGCACGCTTACATTGAGTGTGTGATTCTATTGCAGGAGATGCCCCTATGGCGCAAGGTACGATTAAGAAGTTGGTCTCGGATAAAGGTTTTGGATTCATCAAAACCGATCGCGGTGAGTTGTTTTTCCACCACTCTGCCGTTCAAGGAACTCAGTTCGAATCGCTGCGCGAAGGACAAGAAGTCGAGTTCAGCGAAGGACGTGGCCCCAAGGGTCCGCGTGCAGAAGCCGTCACGCTGGTCGGCGGCGGCGACGACGAGTAGTTCGCTACTCGGTTTTTAGCCGGCTCGGTTCGAGACTGGTGAGGGAAGTGGTTTTCGCACCGTCTCGTGTCTGTCCCAACACTCGACTTTTCGCCCTGGTTCACATCCAGGCGTTGGAGGGAGTATGATGGCCCCACCTCGAAGAACTTCCGGCTCTGTTGCTAAGAGCGCGGCTTCCAAGTCAGCAATCAAAAGCGGTGCCCTAGCCAAAACAGGCGGAGCATCGGCGACGGTCGCAATCGCTGGAAATACGTTGCAACTTTCCGTGGGCGAGGTTAATATTCTGGCGGTATTCCGCAAATATTTGATGACCCCCGGAAGTATGCTATGCCTGAACAATACAGATATTGGTACAATGAAGCGATCGCTTGATAAGCTCACCGCTGCCGGTCTGCTAATCCCGGAGGAATTCAAGGGAAGCTACTCGTTAACTCGTTCCGGATTCAAGGCAATGAAAGAGTTAAATTGAGCACCCGACTCTGAAATCCCCCCTCTCAAGCCTCCGCCTCAGGTGGGGACATGACGAGAAACAAGTCGAGATGAGCTCGACTGGAAAGAAAGCGTTGAAGTGGAAAGTCGTCAAGGTTCGGAAGTCTGCGAGCAATCGTGATTTCAACTGACGCACGTGAGAGCCGAGCGCCCCTATCGTTAAAAAGGGTCGCTCTTGAAAAATGTTGGCAGCAATGACTTGGTCCCGGTGTGCTGCCGATTTCGATTTTTGATAATGACGGGACGGTTCTGGAGTTTTGGTAATGGGTAAGAAACTGTACTGCGGTAACCTCAGCTACAACGTGCGCTCCGCACAGCTAGAGCAGTTGTTCACGCAATTCGGCACGGTAGTCAGCGCGCAAGTGATCGAAGATCGCGAAACGGGCCGCAGCAAGGGATTCGGTTTTGTCGAAATGGGCTCTGATCAAGAGGCCAATGCGGCAATCGACGGTCTCAATGGACAAGACCATGATGGTCGCAGTCTGCAAGTTAATGAAGCACGTCCACGCGAAGAGCGTTCGGGTGGCGGCGGCGGTGGTGGCTACGGCGGCGGCGGCGGCGGACGTGGTGGTCGCGGCGGCGGTGGTGGTGGTGGCGGCGGAGGCGGCGGAGGCCGCGATCGCTGGTAAACCAACTTCCCGAACTTCGGTAAAAGTTGATTTTTCTTGAGAATAGCAACAGCAGGTCGGATTTACTTTTCGATCTGCTGTTTTTTTATGGCCTCGCCGATCTTGCCTTATCCCAACCCAACCAAACGTCGCGGCTACCACCAGCAACCGCGTCTGCGCGATCATGCTGAGCCAAAGCCGGGATCGACTCAATCGCAATCCTCATTGCGCTCCCCCGCCAAACCCGCGGCAGCACCCACCGAACAATCCAAGCAATCATTCCCCGATAGCCGCGCCCTGGCCAAGCGCGGCCTGCGCATCGGACGCACCGCCGTAGGCAAGGGACTGTTCGCTACCAAACGCATCGTCGACGGTAGCTGTATCGGCGAAATTCAAGGACTGGTGATCGCCGATGACGAGTACGTCAGTCGCTATGCGTTTGATCTGGACGATGGTCGGCAACTCGAGCCCAGCCCTCCCTTCCGGTTCGTCAATCACTGCTGCGCACCGAACTGCGCTTTCCAGAACTTTTCGTTCCCCCGTGCAGGTCCAACGGTGCCACTGGCGGCGACAACGCCACCTGCCGTACCAGCATCGTCTGCAGCCACAACCTTGGTGGTTCCCCTGCGCAAGCTGCTGCTTTTTTCGATTTGCGATATCGACATCGGCCAGGAGTTGACCATCGATTACAACTGGCCCGCTATCTTTGCTATTCCCTGCGTCTGTCGCTCGCCTGAATGCCGTGGCTGGATCGTAGCCCCCAAAGACTTGCCACTACTCATCGCCGGATTCCAACCGGAAGAAATTGACGATTCCCCCGCGCGCTCCGCCTGACCTGGTCGCCAGGAATTGCTACACTGGTTTGAGAAACACACGTTGCGCCAGGCTTCAGATTTGAACGCCCACATGTGCGTGACAAGAATCTCGAAGGCTTTCAGAACTAGCATGTCTGCACCGCAACCGAGCGCCGATACTGCGGCCAAAAAACAGGAAATTCGCCAAGCTGCCCACGACAATCGTCGCGCGCAGGCCGACAAGGACCAGGTCAGCGCCACCATCGTGGAGCGTTTCATGGCGCTGCCCGAGTATCACGCGGCGCGCACCGTGATGTTTTATGTCGACGTCCGCGACGAAGTTCGCACGCGTCACGCGCTCCCCGCCGCCATCGCCAGTGGCAAACGCATCGTCATTCCCTACTGTGTCGACGGCGAACTCGAATTGTTCCATCTCGAGTCGATGGATGAACTGGATGTAGGGATGTACAAGATACTTGAACCTCGCGAAAATCTGCGCGATGTTCCTGCGAAACGCCTGCAAGCCGCGGACTTGGATCTAGTGATGGTTCCTGGCGTAGCCTTCGACCGACAAGGGGGCCGCACCGGCCATGGCAAGGGTTACTACGACAAGCTGCTCGAGCACGCGCGGCTCGATGCGCCGCTGGTGGCCCTGGCCTTTGAATCGCAAATGTTCCCTGAAATCCCCTGCGAGTCGCACGATATCTACATGGACAAAGTCGTCACAGAAAAAGCCACCTACGCCGGCCGCGGCCGCCCTTAACGCCATCCCCTGCACTCCCGTAGGCTTTTTGTAGAACGATTGTCCCCAATCGTTTCGCTCGCACGTCGCTGGCAAAGCCGGCGACGAACTTTAGTGACAACTGTTCTACAATGAAACACAGTATATTGCTCACAGCTAAAAGCTTCACAGCGTTGCCCGATACGGCAACCCCTCACATCAACGTGTAACGACTTCCGCGAGCCAGGCCGCCACCACGATCGTCCGTATCTCGTAATCTCTCATCGGATTGGAATTATGTCCCAAGATCGCGACGCCTTGGTCGAAGATACATATGCCGAGGGATTCCGCAGCATCTTCGCCGAATTCCTGATCACCGCCCGCGATCGCACTTGGCTCGATCATTGCTGTCATGCGGTCACGGGACATGCCAGCAGCACAATCCTGTGCGACAGTGAAGCGGGCGTCGCTCGCTTTCTGGATGGCATCTCGGCTGGACAAGAAACCCCCGACAGACGCCCAGGAGCGATCATTCAAGTGCACGTGCCCCGCTTTCGCAAAGACCGACAAACGCACTTGGAACGAGTGCTACTAGCTCGCATCAGCCAGAACGTACTGACCTGCCCCACCGCTCGCTGCTTCAACCATATAGAAGGCGACCAGTATTTCAAGCTCGGGCGCAAAGTGGCTTTCTTTGGCGATGGCCACCAATTCCGCGACGAGCGGTACGGCACCAAAGGCTGGGTGATTCCGATCATGGGTGGCGAATTTTACTTGACGCGCCGCTTCGGTTTTAGCGACGGCGTGATGGGTGGCAACCTGTGGTTCATGGCCACTAGTGAATATGCGGCCATCGATGCGGCCCAGAGCGCCGTGGTCGCTGTCGACCAACTCGACGGTTGTGTGCTGACTTTTCCTGGCGGCGTAGCGGCCAGCGGCTCCAAGGCGGGCAGCCGCTACAGCTTTATGATCGCCAGCACATTTGCCGAATACTGCCCGACGCTCAAAGCCAAACTCGGCGCGCAATCACGTGTGCCCGACGGTGTCCATTCGATCATGGAAATCGTCATCAACGGCAGTAGCCTCGAAGCGGTCGCACGAGCTACCTACGCCGCCATCGACGCGGCGTTGCCCACCCCTGGCTTAGTGCGCATTACGGCTGGCAATTATGCGGGGCGACTGGGCAAGAGCTTCATCTATCTGCGTCCCGAGCTTCATGGAAATAGTTAAGCAATGGCAATCGAAACAGTTTGTGCGGGTTGCGGTAAACGGCTTTCCGTAGCCGACGAGAGCGCGGGCAAGCGAGCCCGCTGTCCCGCCTGTGGACATATCAATCCTATCCCACTCAATCCCTCCCAACTCAATTCTCCGCCGCCTCTAGGAACTGGGTTGCCCTTCGATGATTTTGCCTCTCGCGGTGCGCGCGATTCTTCAGCGTCAGGTTACGACATCGATGCGCCCGATGGCGATCTTCATAACGCATTCGACGGTGTCGACCGCGACCAGTCTGGCGATCGCGCAAGCACACCTCCAGAAGCCGAGCGTTACTGGATGCGCGCCGTCGATGGAACCGAATATGGCCCCGTCGATCGACAGACTCTCCAACGCTGGTTTCGCGAGGGGCGCGTCGGGCCCGGTTACCAACTGCGGCAGAGTCGCTATGAGAACTGGCGGCCAGCCGATGAATTCCAAGCGAGCGTAGGAGGCTCATCGAGCAATCCATTTGCTGGTCCGACCCGCGACCCCAATCCGTATCGCCCCGTCGCTTCGACAAACCTTGGACAGACGTACCCTCATGGAGACCAAGGGGTTTTTGTACTGGTCATGGGCATGCTCGGAATATTCTGCTGTCCCATTTTTGGACTTGTCGCCTGGGTGGTCGGGCACCAAGCCTTGAAATCCATCAATGCCGGGCTAGCCAATCCAAACTCGAAAGGGCTGGTTCAAATTGGCTACTATCTGGGGATCGCATCGGTCGTCATGTTTATCCTCTGCTCCAGCGGCAGAGTCCTGTTAATGATCTTTGATTAACAACCAACTCATCCACTCGCAATCCGTACTCATCCATTCCGTAGGCCCGCATTCGGTAGGCCTGCATTCGGTAGGCCTGCATTCGGTAGGCTCGTAACGAGCGAAGCGCTGTTACGGCACCGGAACTGAAAACATGCCACACCCGCGGCTGCGCTACGAGCCTACGCCGCAACCTCCCCCATCCCCCTCGCGCACATAAAACCCTCAACAAATTTCTCAAGCAACGAAAGCAACAATGAGCCATGTCATATCGCTTTGGAGCCCACATGTCGATCGCCGGTGGTTTGCACTTGGCGGCCCAGCGGGCTCAGCAGGCGGGCTGCGATTGCCTGCAGATTTTCACTAAGAATAACAACCAGTGGAAATGCAAGCCGCTCAGCGACAGCGACACTGCGCAGTTTCTTCAAGCCATCCAGGACGCGCGATTGGCCGAGCCCATTGCCCACACGTCGTACTTGATCAACTGCGCCTCACCCGACGATGAGTTGTGGAACAAGTCGCTAGACGCCCTGGTCATCGAGTGGCAGCGGTGCGAGCAGTTGCAACTGTCGGGGCTAGTCATGCACCCCGGCTCGCACACGACCAGCACGCCCGAGCAGGGACTTGAGCGCATCGCACATGCCGTACAGACCGCCATCGAGCGAGTTGCTCCGCAGACTTGCAAGCTGCTGCTGGAGAACACCGCCGGGCAGGGGAGCAACTTGGGCTGGCAGATTGAGCAACTGAGTTGGTTATTGACGGCGATCGACAGTCCGCACGTTGGGATTTGCTGGGACACCTGTCACGCCTTGGCCGCCGGCTACGATTTTCGCACCGCCAAGGGACTCAAAGAAATGACTCAGCAGCTTGAGCAGCAGTCGGTACTGCCGCGGATTGCCGCCATTCACATCAACGACAGCAAGAAGGAATGTGGCAGTCGCGTCGACCGGCACGAGCACATAGGGCTGGGTCAAATCGGCGAGGAGGCATTTCAGCGATTCTTGCGATCGGTCGCCTTTAAGAAGCTGCCCATGTATTTGGAGACACCCAAAGAGACCGATCCTGACAGTGGTATGGAATGGGACGTCAAGAACCTAGCCACGCTACGGCGATTAGCCGGACTTCGCCCGCGCCCCGTTGCTTAGCTGGGAACAGTGGTTAGAATCTATCATTCGCTGGCCAAGTCCCCAGTTGATAGCACATTATTGAGCCATCGACACTTTGCCCGCGACGAGTTCGGGCTGTAGCGCAGCCTGGCTAGCGCGCTACCTTGGGGTGGTAGAGGTCGTGGGTTCGAATCCCGCCAGCCCGACTCACTTTTAATCCTTGCCGAATAACGACTTAGTGACCTTCCGACGTTCGGAAGTGCGGCGTTTCCAGACAGGCGCAAAACGGTACATACCGCTTTGTGCTCCAACGGGAGGCGTTTTCGCATGCCGAAGTTATCTACAGCGGTCCCTAAGTACCGCAAGCATCGGGCAAGTGGCCGTGCTGTTGTCACGATCAACGGCAGGGACCACTATCTTGGCCCACATGGGACGAAGGCCAGCAGGCTGGAGTATGACCGACTCATAAACCAGTGGCTCGTTACGGGTCGTGACAGCCGCTACGGTCTGCCTGAGCACGAAACGGGCTGTACCGTGGCTGAGCTTATCAACCGCTTCCGCAAGCAATGTGAGAAGCGTTACCGTAGGGACGATGGTAGCCAGACGGGCTCAATTGAGACGATCCGAGCAGTGATGAAGCGGTTTCGGGCTCGCTACGGCGATTACGACGTTGCCGACTTCCGACCGCTCGCGATGAAGGAATACATCAAGTCGATGGTCGATGACGATTGCAGTCGGACCTACATCAACATGCACATCGGCAAAATCAAATTGATGTTTCGCTGGGCAGTCAGCGAGGAACTGATTGACGAAGCGGTATTGAGGCGACTTGAATCAGTCAGGGGTGAGCAGATCGGCAGCAGCGACGCGCGAGAGACCGAACCAGTAGCACCCGTGGCAGACGAGGTTATCGAAGCGACCTTGCCGCACATGCCGATCATGATTCAGACGATGGTGAAGCTGCAAAGGCTAACGGGCATGCGTCCCGGCGAGCTGTGCGACCTCCGCGAAGCCGACCTAGAGCCGCTTGAAGGTGGTTTGCTGTTGTACCGCCCCGAGCGACACAAAACGAAGCACAAAGGCAAGAAGCGGCTAATCGTCATCGGTCCCAAGGCCAGATTGCTGTTGGCTCCCTATCTGGGCAACGGCGATCCCTACGTGTTCTCGCCAAGGCGATCCATTGCGGATGAGATGGAACGCATCGGCAGCATGCGCCGGCCGCCGCGCACGGCTGGGCACCGCTACACGAACGACAGCTATCGACGGGCGATCACTCGAGCTTGTGAACTGGCGTACCCAGTACCGGCGAAATCGACCAAGGAAGCCGCTAAGGCGTGGCGGGCTGCTCAGTGGTGGTCACCCAACCAACTACGGCATTCGCTCGCTACCGAAGTCAGGCAGTCCGAGCAGAGCCTAGAGTCAGTGGCCGCAGTGCTAGGTCACGCCAACGTGAGCACATCGGAAATCTACGCTGAGCGCAACATGCGGTTGGCCGTCGAGATTATGACAAAGATCGGTTAGATTAAATCTACGTCGCCAGGGGCTTGATCACCCCGCCGCCGATCCGTCAGCACTGTCCCATAGCAGCGCCGGCGGGTTGGCAGCGACTTTCTGCAAACTATGGGATTCTGACAATGAACGATGCCGAAAAATACTGGCGACTTGGCCACCAGATTGTAGTTCAATCGCTGGAAAAAGCGCTCGAGGGGAAGGAGCCGTCACCGGAAACGTTACGCGATCTGGACGAGTTCGTGTCGATAGTAGAAGAGGAATTTCGGGCGGTTCGCCCCCGATTAAAAGGACTGATTAAGGGCAACTTCTATCCATGGCGCGGAGTTGATAACGTGAAGATCGGTTGCGGGTGGAACTTGGAGAGCCTCTGCGCAGCAATCATTCAATCGGGAAAAAAAACTATCGACTGGCAGCCCATTAGGGACTGGGAAAAGTTTTGTTTGGAGATTTTGACAAACAAGACATTAACCGACACGCAAGCTCTTGAGATCAGCCGCGCGAACCTGTGCGGGATGCTGGCCATAACCAGCCAAACACTAGCCTACCGAATCAAAAGCATGGGATTCCCAAAGCCGATTCGCGTAGAGGGCTGCAAACAGTGGTTTGACGTGAACGCCGTGGATAAATGGCGAGAAGCTCGAAGCCCTGATTCTTGATAGTTTTTCGTTCAGTTCGTTCAGTTCGTAAAGTGAGCATCGAATAACGATCTACCCGTGGAAAAGGGGTAGTACCTTTGCAATTGTTCCGAGTTAGTACCGGTCAGTCGCAAAGGTTTTTTATGTCCACAATCGACATCACATCCGAGCAACTCATTCTGTTTAGCGAGTTGCCGAAGCATCTACCGCCACAGCCCAGCGGCAAGAAGATTCATTTATCAGCCTGCTACCGCTGGAAGAATCAAGGTCTGGTTGGCATCCGGTTAGCCACCGTATTTGTGGCCGGCAATCGCTACACATCGGCTGAAGCGCTCAACCGCTTTTGGGCAGAGGTCACAGCCGCCAAGGACAGTCGCATGGGTGAGGCGACCAAGCTAGCCAAGCGGATTAAATCCGACGCAGATAGCGAGCTTCAAAAGGCTGGCTGGTAAAAAAACGCCAGCAGGGAGGCGATCCCGCTGGCGCTTCAATTCTTAATCCACAGCTAAATGGAATAATCACATGGTAGCACAGACGGACGCGCTAGTCCACCGAATAAAACCGCCCTGCACCTGCCCTGCCTGCCTA
>CAKQNH010000007.1 GCA_934255105.1 uncultured Pirellulaceae bacterium | reverse complement strand
CTGTAGCACCCAGCCACTGACGGGCTTCTACCGCGACGGTTGTTGCAATACGGGTGCCAGCGACGAGGGGATGCATCTGGTGTGTGCCGAAATGACCGAGGATTTCCTGCGGTTTTCCAAGCTTAAGGGGAACGATCTATCGACCCCCAATCCGCTGTTTGATTTTCCAGGACTGAAAGAAGGCGATCGCTGGTGTTTGTGCGTGCTGCGTTGGAAAGAGGCCTACGAAGCTGGCATGGCACCTTTGCTCAATCTGCTGGCGACTCACATCTCAGCCCTGGAATTCATCGATCTGGAAGTGCTCAAGGAGTACGCCACGGGCGACTCGCTAGATGATTAAGCCATATAGTGCTGCGCCAAATCGCGGTAGGTGTCCAGTTGATTGTTGCGCCAGCTATCGTCCTTGTGCAGCAATGACTGCATGAGCGAGGCGACTGCGGGTGCCGCTTCGACACTGGCCCGCGCATCGAGTAGCAGTGCGCGCAGGCGGCGCGACAAGACGTCTTCGACAGTCCGGGCCATCTCGTGCTCGACCGCCCAAGCTACCTGTGCGGTTATGTAAGGCAACTGTGGAACCAATGGTACTGCGTAATCCGCTTGCTGCTCGGACAATTCGAGCAGACCGCGGCGGTCGGTGCCATAGACGTCCAGTGGATCGTCGCTGGCGGCATCCCAGGCGGAGCGCGCCGTGTCGTCGGCCGGTGCGCCGTGCAGAGGAAGTTTCGCCGTCCGCGATGGGCTGGCGCTCAGTCCGCCCACGCGGGCGGCCAAATCAATCACATCCTGTCCCATCTTGCGGTAGGTGGTCCACTTGCCACCGATGACGGTGATCAATCCACTGGCAGAGGTCAGGATTTCGTGTTCCCGCGAGAGCTTGCTGGTCGCCGTGCCCGATGAATGTCCGACCAACGGTCGCAGGCCCGCAAAGACTGAAAGAATATCGCTGCGTTGCGGTTGTTTGGTCAGAAAGCGGCCAGCGTGTTCGAGCAAATACTCGATCTCGCTTTCCAGCGGTCGAGGTTCGATGCTAATTTGTTCAACGCGGTTGTCGGTCGTACCGAACAGCGTCCGCCCGTGCCAGGGAATGGCAAACAGCACGCGCGCATCGTCGGTGTGTGGAATGAGCATCGCGGAAGTGCTCGGTAAAAACTCGCGCGGCAACACGATGTGCGTGCCTTGGCTGGCCACGATGCGCGCGTGCCCGTCGGTATCCGGTTTACCCGCCGCTGGGTCTGGCTGCTGATCGTCGGGTCTATCGAGCCGCATGATGGACTCGCCGAAGACTCCGGTAGCATTGACCACGACGCGCCCACGCAGTTCGAATTCTCGGCCGGTCTCGCTATCGCGGGCGACCACGCCGTTGAGTTGTCCACTTTTTCCGTGGCTGTATAGCAGACGCACGCAGGGGGCGTAGTTAACTGGCACGCCTCCCTGCTCGACCAACGTTTGTGCCAAAGCGACGGCGAGTCGCGAATCGTCGAACTGCCCGTCGGCGTATGCCACGCCGCCGTGCAATCCCTGAGCATTGAGCGTTGGAAGGGCTTCGAGCGTTTGTCGCGAGCTGAGCAGTCGCGAGGCTTCAAAGCCCAACCGCCCGGCCAGCAGATCATAGGCCTTCATGCCCGCATAGAAATAGTAGCGGCTGCCCATTTGATAAGATGGAATGACGAATTTCCGCGAATGCACGATGTGTGGTGCGTTGCGCTGCAGACGCCCCCGTTCATGGAGCGACTCGCGCACCATTTTAATCTGCCCCTGGCGCAGATAGCGCACGCCGCCGTGGATCAATTTGGTGGACCGACTGGATGTCCCTTTGGCAAAATCGTGTGCTTCCAGCAGGGCTACGCGATACCCGCGACTGGCAGCGTCCAGCGCGGCACCGAGTCCGGTAGCGCCACCCCCCAGCACGATCACGTCCCAGGGTTGCCCCACGGCATCCAGCTTGTTCAGCAAATCTTGTCGATTCATCACATCTTTCTAATTGCGTTTTTGCGGCAGGTTTTTATCTCGTAGCGGAACTCGCCAAGGGTTTCGGTTTTCCAAGCTGAGCAGGACACCCGAAAGTCTTGGCGACTTCCGCTTCGGCTTAAGTCCTCGCCCTTGCGGGCAAGCCTCGCTGGGGTCTGAAAAAAGTTTCTCAACCGATGTTTAATGCGACATCAATTTGCTGCGCAACCTTTTTCAGTCGCTCGGCATCACCGCCGCCAACTTCCGCGGCGACCCAGCCATGGAAGTGGATATCATCTAGGGCTTGTCGAACGTCGGCCCAGGGGAGATCCCCCTCAGTGATATCGGTAAACTTATCGGCTTCACGCGAAAACCCCTTGATGTCCAACTTGACTACTCGCCGTCCCAGCGTGCGGATCCAATCGCCTGGGCTACCGTACTTCCAGTGATTGCCAATATCGAACTGCATGCCCACCCAAGGTGAATCGAATTCGTCAACATATTTGACCAATGCATCGGCGGTTTGATCGGCTGGCCCGTCGTGCTGGTATAGGAACTGGTTCCAGACGTTCTCGATGGCGATGATCATTCCCAGTTCGGCACACAGTGGTAGGGCTTGTTTAATGTTCTCGACCGAGCGCGACCACACCTCCTCTTGCGTGCCATCCTTGCCATGCCCGACGACCAACAGCACTGTATGCCCACCCACGGCCTTGGTTTGCTGCAAGGCGATTTTCAAATCGGCCAAAGCTTGCGCTCGCTCGGCGGCATCGGGGCTGGAATGGCGAACGTTCCAGTGGGTCGAACAGACCGAACCATCGACGACCAGCCCGCTGGCGGCGATAGCGTCCAGGGTAGCTTCGACGTCGATTCCGGGACTGTTCAGTTCGATACCGTCAAAACCTGCGGCTTTGACCGCTTTAAATTTAGCGGTCAAGTCGCCCGGAACCTGCACCATGCCAATTTTGAGAGTTTTGAGCAAGCGTCTGGGCGGTGCGCTGTGCTTGACCGCCGCCTGTTCAGCGGCTTGAGTGGGGCTCATGGACAAGGCGGCCAGGGCGGCGGTGGAAGCGGCAAGAAAGTGACGACGGCGAAGCGCGAGCGAATTTTGAAGTGTCATGGTGGGTCCTGTTGATTGGCTGTGGAACTGGCTGGGGAGAAAAACTTGGCGTATGAAAACGGCTGCCACTGCACAGGCCTACGGGGTGCCGCAGCGCGGCACAACGCAGGCGGGCAGCCATACGATAGGAACATTGTAACCGAAGTCTCTGCAAGCTGGACTAACGCCATAGCCGAAGTCGCCAGACTTTGGAATTCGCGTGGTATATCCAAGGACTGGCGACTTCGGCTACAAATGCCCGCGACGGTCGCCTTTGTCCCGCTGCTGTTACTCCAGCAGGTCATCCCCAGGGGGAACGGCTTTTCCGCCGCGATAATACTTGGTGATGTCCAGGCTCCCACGCTGATCCTCTTCCATGAGCTTGATGCGCAGCTCCAATCGCTCGAGGCGGCGCTGCATGAGTGGGATCAAGGACGGCAGCGGATCGATAGCCTCCAGCTTGGGGACGACGGGATAGCCCAGGTGTCGCTGCATGGCGGAGAAGAGGAACTGTGGGTCCTTGCGGCGATTTGAATTGGCAATCTTCCCCTCGGCCAAACCAAACAAAACGGGAGCTTCGGTCGGTTCGTCGGCGAACCGCTGGCGACGGTCATAATAGAGTTGGCTACGCACAAAGATCATGTCCGCCACATCGATAAAACCGAGTTGTCGCCGCAGGATCAACAACCACTCCTGCCAGTCTGCTGGATAGGCGGGGTCTTCGCTCATGGCTGTCAGCCCCTGGTCATAGTTCAATCGATTGCGCGAGATCGCTTCAAACTGGAAAAAAAACAGTCCCTGTGGTACGAATTGCTCCTGGGTCCGATAGTGGGACTCGGCGGCCAGGATCTGCAGTGCGGTGCGATAGTCAAAGCGTCCGCGGTCCGCTTCGGCCTGTGCGACTAAAAACGTCTGAAACGGTACGAAATAGTGGCTGAGCATCTTCATGCCAGCGTGCATTTGCCCCGAGTGTCTGAGTTCTCCCAGTAGATGGTCAATGGCCAGCGGCAGTTTGGTCGACGCCAGTAGTTCGTATTTGACCTGCTCCATCAATTCTTGCAGCGGAATATTCTGCCCCAGACGCTCCAGCAGAATGCGGAAGAAATAGGCTTGTTCGACGTACTCTTCGCGGTCGAGCATTAGGGAGTGTCCGTGGTTTGAGCGCGCAGGAAGTCAATCGCTAAACGGCGCGAGTTGAAATCGATAAATGTCAACAGATGGCCGCGACCGGGGACTAGATGGTAGACGCTCTCAACGCCCACCTCGCGCAGTCGCTGGTGCATGCGTTGACTGCTGGCAGCGGGAACCAAGGCGTCGCTTTCACCGTGAAAGAAGAAGAATGGTGGCGATTGCGGGGTGACGTGCGCGATGGGAGAGGCTTGCTGATAGACCGCTGGAATGTCCGCTCGCGTACCACCAAAGACGTGCGCTAGGGCAGTGCTGTCGCTAGGTAGAAAGTCGAAGTCACAGGGTGTACCGCCAGCCACCACAGCACAGATCGGCGGATCGCCGGCCTGCGGATCGGTGGCCAGCAACGCGGACAGATGACCGCCGGCAGAGTAGCCCCACAGACATATACGCGATGCATCGGCCCGCCATTGCGCAGCCTGCTCGGCCCCCCACAGCAAGGCCGCGCGGCAGTCGTCGATCTGGTCGGGCAATGGATGGGCAGGGGCCAAGCGATAATTGATCGCCAACGCCACAAATCCAGCTTGTGCTAATTCGCGTGCGTGATCGCCCACTTGCCACTTATCTCCCGCCGACCATGCGCCGCCATGAATGACAATTACCAGCGGGTAGACTGCCTGATCATCGGGGCGGAACAAATCTGCCGTCACGTCAGCGCCTCCCACTCGGCGGAAGACCAGATTGCGCTCAGCGCGAATGGGACGCTCTATCTCGCTCGTCGTCGATCTAAACGATGGTGCCCGCTCTGCAACTTTCGGCTCTGCAACTGCCCGCTCTGCACCTGCCCGCTCAGCAGCGTCCGGTCGATCAGCGGGCGCGTGGCCTTGCGCGAGACACGCGGGAAGGCTCGCGAAAAGATATCCAGCTAGCAACGGTAGCAATGCCCCACCGCATCTGCGGGCTAGTTCAAGCATGTAGTGGCCTCTGTGAAACCGCCGCAGTAAAATCATGGACGGAACGTGGAATGGCTAGGGGAGCACCGCAATTGCAATAGACTACCCAAGACGAAAAAATGATTTGCTCTATAATGGGTGTATCCAGACACTAGTTCCGTTCTCGCGGATTCGCATTCATTACAGATAATAATTGTACCATGTCGAAAAAGTTTAGTTCGATACAAGCCGCCGTCGATGCGATTCGCCGTGGCGAAGTTGTGATTGTATTGGATGCCGAGGACCGTGAGAACGAAGGGGACTACATCTGTGCGGCCGAGCTGGTAACGGCGGAAACGGTCAATTTCATGTTGCGTGGACGGGGCCAGTTGTGTTGCCCTATTTTGCCCAGCACGTGCGAGCGGCTTGATTTGCGCCCCATCGTTGAAATCAACAACGCTCCTTTGCACACGGCCTTTATGACCCCGGTCGACTTCGCCGGTAGCAAAACGGGCATTACTGCCTCCGAGCGGGCAGAGACTATTCGGCGGTTGGCGGATCCGGCGACGACTCCAGCCGATTTTGTTCGGCCGGGCCACGTCTATCCCCTGTTAGCGATGGAGGGGGGCGTATTGCGCCGAGCCGGCCATACCGAAGCGGCCGTCGATCTGCCTCGCATGGCGGGACTTAAACCGGCTGGAGTGTTGACCGAAATCCTAGATGACAGCGGAGATCGAGCCACGCGAGACGAACTGATGCGCATCGCCGCGAAGTATAACCTGGAAATCATCTCCATCGAAGAATTGATCGCGCACCGCCGAGTCAATGAGAAACTGGTCAACCGCACGGCTCAAGCTACCCTGCCGACGCGGTTCGGACAATTCAATATCGCAGTCTATAGCGTGCAGTTTGAGGCCCAAGAGCCGCTGGCTATCTTTATGGGCGATCTGCTGGAGAGCAGTTCCCCGGCACCTCTCGTGCGGATGCACAGCAGTTGCTTCACGGGTGATTTGCTGCAGTCATTGCGCTGCGATTGCGGCGACCAACTGGAGATGGCGTTGCAGATGATCGCCGATGAAGGACGCGGCGTTTTGGTCTATTTGCCTCAAGAGGGGAGAGGCATCGGACTGGCCCAAAAGATTCGAGCTTATGCTTTGCAGGAAGGGGGCTTAGATACGGTGGAAGCCAATCATGCGTTGGGCTTCAAAGCCGACTTGCGCGATTATGGCGTGGGCATTCAGATCCTCAAAGATCTTGGGCTGACCGAAATTCGTTTGTTGACCAACAACCCTAAAAAGACGGAAGCTTTTAATCTTCGTGGCTTCAATCTGAAGGTGGTCGATCAAGTTCCGATCATCTCCCCCTCCAATCCTCACAATGCCGCCTATCTGCAAACCAAACGCAACAAGATGGGCCACCAGCTTCCGTCCGAGTAGCTTGCAATGTGGCTCGACGCTCCGCGTCGGCATTCCCTCCTCATTCCCTCCTCAAAGTGGCTCGACGCTCCTAGGCTGTGAATTTACTCGCAGTGGGACTCGCCAAGAGTTTCGGCAGCTCCCGTGGCCGTAAGCCTTGGCGACTTCCGCTACTATTGCAAGCATGGGATTCTACAAAGTCACCGCCTGTCCGCGTCGGTCAACGATACCGACGGCGGAGCGTCGAACCACATTGAAGAAGACATACCGACGGCGGAGCGTCGAGCCACATTTTCTATCGCGAACTGAAGGATCGCAGACGCAAGCCGGCGATACCTTCGCGAGACTGGCCGTCCAAAATTACTTGCAGCTCCGGCTGAGTCGTATTCCACGACAAACCAACGATGCTCGACTCACTGGGGCACAGGTGCAGATCGCCCACGAACTCACATTGCTCGGCGCTCCACAGTTTGAGATTCCCCTTGCCATCGCCGCTCAAGTAACATGTGTTGTCGGGTGAGCAGCACAGGCTTTTGATCTCGCCAGCATCTGCGTTGAGCGTATGCCGCAGCATGTAGTCCTTGCCTTCATAGAGGCGTATGCGGCCATCGATATGTCCGCTGATAAGCCGCTTTCGAACCGCATCAAATGCTAGGCAGAGCGTGCGTTGGGCAGCCGCAATGCGTTGCACCACCTCCCCGCTGGTTGAATCTAGCACGATGACCTCTTCAAAAACCCCGCCCACCGCTACGCGATTGGATCCACAGAAGCAAGTCGCGTAGCACATTGCGTTCAGACGATATTCCCACAGCGGTTGTTCGGGCTGATCTATATTCCAGACTCGCAGGCGGGCATCGTCGCCACAGACCGCCAACTGAGTACCACTTTCATTGAATGCGAGACTATTGATCTGGCGTTCATCCAGCGAATCTTTCGGAGCTGGGTAGGCATAATCTATATACTCGCCCGAGGGTAAATCTATAACGGCGATGCGACCGTCCTGCCAGCCGACGGCGACTTGGTGGCTGTGAGCGTCGCAAGTGATCGCGGAGACTGGGGCAGGTCCAGCCGCGACCAACTCTCGAATCGTCCCGGTAGCTGTTTCCCTCTCCGTGACGCGACCATCACGCAAGCCTTGAATGGTGTATTGTCCGTCATGGCGTTGATCGATGGCTGCCGCCACGACGTCTTCTCCCAGTGCTGCGGCGCTGCTGTCGAATGCGCGGACTGCTGCCACGGAACCACTATCGCTGACACCGATGATTCGTCCTTGGGGGTCGATGCACACAGCGGTCACATCGTTGTGATGCGACACCGCCCGCGATCCACAAGCCATTTCGACCATGCTGGCAGCGTCGGAGATCTCTGCTAGCGACCACGCGACTACACCACCGCGCCGAGTTCCGGCGGACAGCCAGCGTCCATCGTCGCTAAACGCAAGCGACTCGATCGTACCGTGTGGCTGAGTCAGTTCGATACTGCGATAGGGAGGCGTAGTGGACACCAACCGCACCGTCGCATCCGAAAACTGCGAATAAGCCAACCACTCGCTCGACGGCGACCAACGGGCTAGTTGCGTAGCTCCGCTACTCTCTACGGTCCGTGCTAGATGGCCCGTGTGGACATCGTAGACGAGCACGCAGGCTTCGTCGTCGACCACCAAGCAGAATTGCCCATCGGGGGAGAAGTCTACGGTCCGATTGCGACTTTTGGTTGCCAAGCGATGTCGCACTTTTTGTGACTGGCAATCGTAGATGATCACAGGTAGGTAGCGTGGGCCGAGAGCCAGCAGGCTGGCGTCGGGTGAGAACTGTAGCGACTGCACGACCGTCGGCGAAAAGTAGGAAGCGGTCGCATTTCCCAGCCACGATTTTTCGTGGCCACATTGGAGCGGGTAGACGTTGGCAAAGTTTAAACTAAACAGTCCACCTTGTCCTCCAACTGCGATTTGGGACCCGTCGCGGCTGACATCGATGGCATTGATTTCGGCTCCTTGTGCGACGCGGATGGAATGCGCCAGTTCGCCGCTCTCGGCGTGATGAAAAAATAGATATCCGCCTCGATCCGCAGAGACTACCCAGGGCGTACCGTGGATCGGCTTGATGTCGGTCGCCGGAAATGTGTGGCTGGCTAGGCGCATAACCGCAGTTCGCGTGGAATTGGCCAGCAAGCGAAAATCGACTCCCGGCTTCATAAACTCGGTCGTGCGATCTTCGATTGAATCGAGCAATTGGATTGTCTCCAGTAGCTGGTGCTTGCTCCAGGCTTCGTAAGCGCGATACATATCCGCGCGATAGGCCTGCGACACAGCTTGCCGCGCATGCTCGTGCGCCTGGTCCTTTTGTTTGTTTGCAGCCTGCAGCGCAAGCTCAGTTTCATGGCGAGCCTCAACGGCTGCCGCCTCGCTGGCGGTCAAGTTCTCGAGCGTCTTCTGCAATTCCTTTTGATGGATCTTGAGATCGCCGGCCATTTGCGAAAAAACCAGGGCACTGGCCAAACACCCCACCATGATTAAGCCGACGAGCGACGATACGCTGGGGCAAGCGCAGATGGTACGCCAGGCGTGCTGGTACACTCGCAGCGGGCGCGCGTGTACTGGTGCACCGCGCAAGAAGCGATCCAAGTCGCGTGCTAGTTCGCGACAGGACGCGTAGCGTCCTTCAGGCAACTTGCTGAGGCACGTCAAGGTGATGGCTGCCAAATCGCGTGGCACGTCCCTGCGGAGATTGCGCGGCGAACGCGGCTGCTCGCGACAGATTCGCTGCAGGTGCTCGACAAAGTCCGAATTTCCAAACGGCAGTTTGCCGGTCAACAGTTGGTACAGAATAATGCCCAACGCATATTGGTCCGACGCGGGGCTGACGCTTCGCAAGTCGCCGCGAGCTTGCTCGGGGGACATGAAATCCACAGTGCCTACTAGGCGCGCCGTAATCGATTTTTGCTCCAACGACAATGAGTCATGGGCCAATCCAAAATCGGTAATGCGCGGTATGAACGGTAGAGAACTACTGGCATCATGATTGGGTGCTAGCAACACGTTGTTGGGTTTAACATCCCGATGGACCAAGCCACGCAGGTGAGCATGTGACAGTCCGTTGGCGATGTCGCGCACAATGCCGGCGGCCATGCTCACAGGCACCGGCTCCGACTGTGTAGCCAACCAATCCGCTAGCGTCGGCCCCTGGCACATCTCATAGACCAGGTACAACACTCCCTGATCTTCTCCATACTCGTGCAAGCACACCACATTTTGGTGGGCCAACCGCGCTGCTGCGTGCGCTTCGCGAATAAACCGCCCACGCGGCTCGCCACTCATGTGACAGCCAAAGTGCGAAACCTTGATGGCCACCTGCCGTGTCAACCGACTGTCATAGGCCAGATAGACACAGCCGAAATCGCCACTCCCGAGCCGCCTGAGAATCTGGAATCGACCAATAGAACTAGGTAAATTGTCGTCGGACAGCTCATCTAACTCCCCCTGGACGTCCAGCTCCATGGCGTTCAGTTGCGCCCGAAACGCCAATAGATCGTCGACCGACGCACGCTCATCGTCGAAACCACTTTCAGATTCTGACGGCTGGAACGACGGCTGGAACGACGACTGGAACTCTGCGGAGGAGTCGGAATGCATAGCCTTCTGCCAATCGGAGCGTGCCCGCAAGGGTAAACTAGAGGAAAGAGCAGCAGCCTAATACCGAGGCCTTGCTTGCTGCTTCCATTATGCACTTCGCGCTCAAACTTTACCATAGAAAGGTCGGCGGTAGAGATGATTGTCTTAATGCGTTGAGCACTAGTGGCCAACCTACAGCTAAAAACTACTAGAAAATATCGGGCTCGCAGCCCGGCGATCGACCGCTGAGAAAATCGAAATCGCATCCCTGATGCGCCTGGGTGACGTGTTGAGCGAACAAGGCTTGATAGCCTCGCTGCCACTTCGCGTCAGGCGGCGTCCAGGCCGCGCGGCGAGCGGCGATCTCCTGAGCGTCCACATGCCAATGAATGCGTCGCTGCTGGACATCCAACTCGATCTCATCTCCCGTGCGGACAAGTGCCAAGGGGCCGCCCATGTGTGATTCGGGCGAAACATGCAGCACGCACGTGCCATAGCTGGTGCCGCTCATCCGCGCATCGGAGATCCGCACCATATCGCGCACGCCGGCCTGTAACAATTTCTTGGGAATCGGCAGCATGCCCCACTCGGGAAACCCTGGTGCCCCAATGGGGCCAGCGCTGCGCAGGACGATGACCGAATCGGCCGTTACCGCCAGATCTGGGTCATCAATCGCTTGCTTCAGCGCAGGGTAATTGTCAAACACCAAGGCCCGGCCGCGATGTTGCAGCAGCTTGGGGTCCGCGGCGATCGTTTTAATAACGCAGCCTTCAGGTGCCAGGTTGCCGCGCAGGATGTATGTCCCACCGTTGGATGAGACCGGGTTGGATCGCGGGCGAATTACGTCTTCATTGAGCACCGCTTGCCCGGCGATCTGTTCACCCAGCGATTGTCCACTGACGGTGGGGCAATCCAGGTGCAGTAAATCGGGTAGCTGATTGAGCAGAGCTCCCAGGCCGCCCGCTTC
This sequence comes from uncultured Pirellulaceae bacterium, assembly GCA_934255105.1. Taxonomy (GTDB): domain Bacteria; phylum Planctomycetota; class Planctomycetia; order Pirellulales; family Pirellulaceae; genus Aureliella. The sequence continues at coordinate 9,146 of CAKQNH010000007.1, read as the reverse complement.
ATACAGATCCTCCATCAGGTAGCGTCCGCTGGGACGCAGGTCGGCAAGGACCGGCACGCTCCGCGATAGTTCATCGAAGCGATCGAGCGAAACGGTCAAGCCGGCGCGGCCAGCCATAGCGATGATGTGGACGATGGCATTGGTCGAACCACCAATAGTCAATTGGGTGGTGATGGCATTGTCGATCGCCTGTTGCGAGACGATGTGGCTGGGCTTGAGCTGCTCCCAAGCCAACTCCACGGCGCGGCGTCCGGTGGCTGAACCCAAGCGAGCGTGCTCGGCCATGACGGCTGGCGTACAGGCTGCACCCGGCAGCGTCATGCCCAGCGCCTCGGCGATGCAGGCCATGGTCGATGCCGTACCCATCGTCATGCACGTCCCCGCCGAGCGAGCGATGCAATTCTCCAGTTCGCCCCAGTCGCCATCGCACAAATTGCCCGCGGTGCGCTCGGCCCAGTACTTCCAGACGTCCGAGCCGCTCCCCAGCGTTTCGTTTTTCCAGCGTCCCCTAAGCATCGGCCCAGCCGGCAAAAAGATGGTTGGCAGGTCAGCCGACAGAGCGCCCATCAACAACCCCGGTACCGTTTTGTCGCAGCCCCCCATGAGCACCGCCGCATCGATCGGGTGGCAGCGCAGGACCTCCTCTGTCTCCATCGCCAACAGATTGCGGTAGAGCATCGTGGTCGGCTTCATGAGCATTTCCCCCAAGCTCATGACCGGTACTTCGACCGGAAAGCCACCCGCCTGCAGAATTCCACGACGCACATCGTCGGCCCGCTGGCGAAAATGCGAATGGCATGTGTTGAGATCGCTCCAGGTGTTGAGAATGGCCACGATCGGCTTGTCGCGGAAGTCTTCGTCGCCCAGCCCCATCTGCTTCATGCGCGAGCGATGCCCAAAGGATCGCAAGTCATCCGGCGCAAACCAGCGGGCGCTCCGCAGACTGGCGGGATCACGATCGACGCTCGAATTCGCAGGTGGGTGCGGCGGGAGAGTAGACGTCATTCGTCACCTTTTAGGAGAGCTTTAAAGACACTTTTATTTTAATAGTCCTCATAGCACTGCTTTCAAGCATGCTTTTGAAATTCGGCCCCGCAGCCCGGAGGGCGATATTTCTCTGCCGGTGGCGTGAGCCACCGGATCTTAGCAGATCATTTGCTGGCCAAGCCTAGAGGGCGACACATGAATCTGCCGTATTCCATAACCATTCGCAATCATACCCAGCTTGATGGTCGGCGAACATCGCCGCATTCTGTGTGTCGCCCTCCGGGCTTACTGGTTGGTCTCCTGTGTCCGGTGGCTCACGCCACCGGCAAGGATATGCCGCCCGCTGGGCTGGAAGATCTACAGGATTAGGAAAGCTACAGGGTTAGGGAGGCTACAGGGTTAGGGAGGCTACAGGGTTAGGAAAGCTACAGGGCTGAAAAAGCTATAGGACTGGGCAATTTGTTAGCGGTGCCCAGCACTGGTTGAGCCGCAGCACTACTCATAATGCAGTGCCGAAGATAATTGCAAACGCGCGGCCCGCTCGGCCGGAATCAATGACGACAGCATGACTACCACCAAACCCACGAACAGGCAACTCAGCACCAAACCGGGCCGAAATTGGTAGGTGACCGCATGTCCCAACACGGCTTGGGAGGACAGTCCGATAGCGTAGGCCACGAACACCCCGGCAATTGCGCCGGGGATCAAACCGATCAAACCCAGCAACGTGGCCTGGGCGAAAATCATCCGCCGCACTTGTCCACGCGTCATGGCCACCACGCGCAACATGCCTATCTCGCGCGTTTGCTCCAGAATGTTCATGGTCAACGTATTGACTAGTCCCATCGTGGCAATGACACATCCTAGCCCCAGCAGCATCCACAGGCTGGCGATCACCCCGTTGATCATACCGTCGACGTACTTGACCACATCGGCGTATGACTGCAGCAGCAAACCACTGGACTGGCAATACTTCTGGAGCGCTTGCTCGACTTCGGACAGTTTGCCTGGCTTGGCCTGCACCACATAAGCATCGACGCCAGTGACCCCCAGCAATTTGGCTGCTTCTTCCCGCATCATGTAAATGGTCAATCCACCAGCCATGTAATCGTTGGTGGTCGCTGCAATTTCAAGCTGAACTGTACCGTCGGCCGTCTCCAATGGGATTTTGTCTCCCTTGGAGAGCGACAGCCGCTCGGCCAACACGCTGCCGATAACCACTTTGCCCGAGCGCAGGCCGGCTATGGCACTGGCACCCGTGCCATCGACCAGATCGAAGAACGTGTCAGGCCCGCCTACAAAATTGCGGACCACTAGTAGCACCGACTGCTCCTCCGACTGCGCGCTGACGAAACGCATCGGGTCGAGCGACGCGATGCCAGGGATCTGCGCAAGGTCGTGGCCAGTATCCTCGGGTAGGTCAGCCGCAGTTCCCGTTGCCAAGTCGGGCATGCTGGCCCGCACAAAGAAGTCGCCTACAAAGGCGCGAGCATACCAATTGGTGATGTTGTAGACGTTATCCAGAACATTGCCTGCCATGCCTGCGCTGGTGCTGATGGCGATGAACAATACGCCGATGGTCAGCGTGGTGCGGCCGATGTGGCGTGTCAATTGTTTCTGTGCCAATCGAGCTTCGGTGCCCAAAAACAGGCTCAGCCCATGGGCTACCCAGCCGGCAACGCTGGTTATCAAGACTGGAATCAACAGCACGCAACCGAGCAGGATGATCACTACCGCAGCGATATCGGTCCCCAGCGGCAGCCAGTTGCCGGTGGTAACCCACAGCAATGTGAACCCAAGTGGGATGAACACAAGCCCTAGCGGTGTGGCGCGGCGGATAACTTCGTCGTTGTGCTGCAATTCCATCGCCCGCATCGCTTCCAGCGGTTGCACTTGGCTGGCTCGCCGCGCCGGAGCAAACGCCCCCAGTAGCGAAATGGCAATTCCCATGACCACGGCCACTACAAAAGGCAAGGGGGTAATGGTCGGACCGGGCAACCGCACGCGCATGATCTGCTCGGTCACTTGATTTAGGAATCCGGCCCCCCAGACCCCTAGGAAGCAGCCCGCAATCGACGCGAACACGCTGATCCAAATCGCTTCTTTAAGGATCATCCACATCACTTGGCTGCGCGTGGCCCCGATGGCGCGCAGGATCCCCAACTGCCTACGCCGCTCGCCAACCGCCATTTCAAACGTGTTGTAGATAATGAAAATAGAGATCAGCACCGCAAACGCGATCGCCATCCGCAATCCGTTTTCAGTGGCAAACATCGTCTCTTGGGCCATGTCGCTGGAAGTCCGCGGCTGACGCACGCTAATTCCCCGAGGGAGCTCCTCCGCCAGTCGCTGCTTGACGTCTGCGATATCGGCATCCGGCTTAACCACAATCTGAATTTGATCGATGTTTCCCCCAGTCCTGAACGCGTTTTGTGCCGCTGGGAGAACTAAATAGACCGCGCTCCCCAACGCGATGGCCGTACCGGTGGGGCGTACGAACCCGACCACTTTGAATTCTTCCAACCCACCGCGGGCCAAGACCTTCAATTGCTGGTCCAGAACGACGTCCAGCGATTGCGCAAAGCTGTCGTCCAGCAAAACTTCATCCAACTTGGTCGGCATGCGGCCATCGACCAATTGATAATCGCGGACCTGTTGATCGATGCGCGGATCGATGCCGAACACCTGTGTTCGCGCTTTGCGCTCCCCCGCAAAGATCACTGCGATGCGGTTGAGCGATGGTGCTGCCAGTTCGACTCCTGCGGTGTCGCGGATGGTCTTCAGCAAGTCATATGAGAAACCGCTAGACGCATCGCTGACGACCTCCAAGTCGGCTTTACCCGAGGTGGCGGCCAGCACTTCGCGCTGCGCCTTGCGGGACGTGGATGCAGCCAGCAGCACCGCGACCACGGCACCGACACCGATGGCGATACTAAGGAAGGTCAACGCCACCCGAGTTGGCCGCGAGCGAACCTCACGCAAACTGAATTTCCCTAGCGACATACTCTATTCCTTGACCTGTTATTCCTTGGATTTATTCCTTGGCAGCCAGCAGCGCGGTGCGCGACAATACCTCCAAGGCCTCACCATCGTGTTCGATCAGTCCATCGCGAATGGTGATCAGCCGCTTGGCGACTTTGGCAACGTTGGCGTCGTGGGTCACCATCACAATTGTCTGTCCGCGTTCGGCTACTAGACGCCTCAACAAGTCAGAGATGCGGCCGGACTGGCGCGAGTCGAGGTTCCCGGTCGGCTCGTCGGCCAGCAGGATAGCCGGTTGAATGGCCAGTGCGCGGGCGACGGCCACTCGCTGCTGTTCGCCACCGGAGAGTTTAGAGGGCAAGTGCGTGCGGCGGTGCGTCATCTCTACCAACTCGAGAGCTTGCATGGTGCTCTCCTTTACCTCCGCAGTCCGCCGCCCGTCGAGCTCCAGCGGCAAGCTGACGTTTTCCTCGGCAGAAAGATTGGGGAGCAGATTAAACGACTGGAAGATAAACCCCAATCGTCGGCGGCGCAAAATGGTCCGCTCATCCTCGCTGATCTTCGCTAGATCGATTCCCTCCACCAACACGCGGCCACTACTCGGAGATTCGACCCCCCCCAGGATGGTCAACAGCGTGCTTTTACCAGAGCCAGAGGGGCCCATGATGGCCACAAACTCCCCGCTCTCAATCTTGGCCGAAACACCGCGCAGGGCGGCAACTTGCCCCGCGCCAGAGCCGTAGCTTTTGTGAACATCGCATACTTCGAGAATTGCCATACTACCTGCCGCTGTGGAAGTGACTTCATTTGTCGGTGTGTCTTGCATTGTCGATTGATGATTGCCGATTGCCGATTGATGATTGATGATTGATGATTGCCGATTGTGCCGCTGCCGAAGTGCTTTCATCGGTCGGGGTATCAGTATAGCCTAACGTGCGTTTTGTCGCGCCACGCCGCGCCCAATTGAATTCACTAATTTCTTAGTCAATTTGCAAAAACGACACCTTCCTCCGTAGAACGGGCACTCCAGCCCGTTTACACCTCAACATCTAATAAAGAAGAACACTCTCCCCATGCTAACGCATGAGGCTACATGCTGCCGCCACTATCGCGGCTAAAACCGATAGCTTTGTAGCTCGGATGCTGGATCTTCGACCCGAAAATTCTTGTCTCAAAACCGCCAGCCTGTACCAAAACAGCGACAGATTTCAGTATGATAGTCGGAGGTTCCGGAGCTCGCTCCCGCGTTGCCCCTACTTATCGCCCCATCCAACTCCGTTGCACTGGACATCGACCATGCCTGCCTCATGCTTCAGTTCGCTACTTTCTTGGTTTCCGGTCGCCCGCTTTTCAAGACTCGCTCTGCCGGCTTGGTTGCCGGCTTGTTTGATAGCCGCTGCTTCACTCGTTACCAGTGGCCCAGCCTTGCATGCGCAAGCTCCACAGTTGGATAGTTCTGTCGACACCGTAGTAAAGCTGACTCCCGACGATGCGCTGGCTGCGATAACCGTTCGGCCGCAACGCATCGCCGCTGGTGAGCGCATGAAGCTGGCTCCACTGGAAGTTGCAACTGCGGCAGGGCTGGAGCACGTGGGCATCGATCCACTGAAAATCCAGCGCCTGGATGTGCTCGTCGGTTTCCCTGGGATATCCGGCCCTCAATTCGGTGCGGTGGTTCAATTGGCTGAAGCCTTCGATATCAACAAATTGAATCCTCAGATGGTCGATGGCAACGGTCTGCAGAGCGAGGGTAAATTCGATTATCTTTCTTCGCCGCAACCCGAGTTGATCTACCATCAAGTCAGTCCACAGACCGTCATTTTTGGTACGCGAATTTTCGTCAAGCAAATGGTTGCTCCGCGTCAGCAGCCCGGCAAAGTAGCCAGTCTGCTGCAACAGATAAAAACCGAGGTGGATGTATTGGCAATCGTCTCCATTGACACGCTGCGGCCACTCATTGCAGGCTTTGCTGACCGGCCTCTGAGGGAGCTCCCCCGCTCGCTAGCTGAGGATGTCGAAACGATCATCGAGTCCACTGACTTTGTCGCCCTGGCGGCGAACTTTTCTAGCGAAGAGAGGTTGCAAATTGTGATGGCGGGTGCCACCGCCGCAGATACCGATAAGATCGAAGCCGCCTTGCAGCGCTCGCTCGAATTCGCCAGCGATACTTTTTCGGCGCAATTAAAGCAGCAGTTCAGCGGCCCAACGCAGACGGAAGCGGCCATGCGCAGCTACGTCGATCGCGTCAAAGATGATATGCCTAGTCAATTGATGCCAGTCCGCGTTGGCAACAGGCTCGTACTCAATTTAGAAAACTTCCAAAGTGTAGCCGTAATAGGAACTCTGACCGGTCTATTGCTACCGGCCGTGCAAGCCGCTCGCGAAGCTGCGCGGCGCATGCAGTCCTCCAACAACCTCAAGCAGATCGCACTCGCCTTCCATAATTTTGCAGATGCCCATAGGGCTCTCCCGGCCGCCGCTGGCTTGGATAACGACGGCAAGCCGATGCTCAGTTGGCGGGTAGCCCTGTTGCCATACCTAGAGGAGTCGAATCTCTATAACGAGTTCCATATGGACGAACCCTGGGACAGCGAACACAACATTGCCTTATTGGAACGCATGCCTCGCGTTTTTATGCATCCCTCCCGCCCCACCCGCCCCGGCTATACCGTCTATCAAGTTCCGCTGAGTGACGAATCGTTGCTCAGGCAGACAGAGCCTACGAAATTAAGCGACATTACGGATGGGACCAGCAACACCATTCTGGCTCTGGAGACAGCGGTCGGCGCGGCCGTCCCCTGGACCGCTCCGCAAGACTACCAAATCGACACGGACAATCCTGGCGCGAACCTGTTCACCAACGGGACTACTCAAGCCGCGTTTGGCGATGGGTCGGTTAGAACAATACCACAGAGCATCGCCGCCGAAGTGCTCAACGCGCTGTTCACCCGCAGCGGCGGCGAAGTCATCCCGGCGTTCTAGCTTCGTTAAACTGCGTGGGCATCGCCCCGCGCGTCCGCGTGCTGCACCTGCGCGGCCCGCTGGGCACGCGGTTTAGCAAGGCTACAAATACGGCGTGAACAAGCGCGCTACGGCATCGCGAATCCGCCATGCAATGTTGCGTTGTTGCAGCGCTGCGACGGTCAATTCGGTGGCGCGGCTGAGCTTTTGATTGGCGAGGTTGGTCAGCTCACGAGCTAGCTCTAGGTCATAGCACTCGACATTGAACTCGAAGTTCAATCGCAGGCTGCGTGGATCCAGATTGGTGGAGCCTACCAGCGCCCAGACCTCGTCCACTAGAATCAGCTTGGTGTGATCAAAGGGTGGCTCCGTCATAAACACGTGGCAGCCATCTGCGATAATCTGCTTGAGCAAGTGGCTGGCGGCCCAGTTCATAATGGCGATGTTGCTCTTGCGAGGCAGCAAGATTCTTACGTCGACTCCACGCAGTACTGCGGTGCCCAGGGCGCGAATCAAACTGGGGTCGGGCAAGAAGTAGGGCGTAATGATGACGATCCGGTGGCTGGCAACTGCGATGGCCGACAGGATGGTCATCAACAGTCGCTCGAAGTCTTCATCGGGCCCGTCGGTAATTCCACGCGCCAGCGAACCGCCTTGAAACTCCGGGACGGGGAACCAGGCTGGGCCCTCTAGCAATTCGCCCGTGGCGAAAAGCCAATCGGTGGCGAAGGCTTCTTGGAGATGCGTCACCACCGGGCCTTCAATTTGAAAGTGCAGATCCTGCACGGGCCGCGGATGGTCGCTCTCAAGCATGCCACCTGCGCGGATATTCATGCCTCCCGTAAAGCCGCACTGGCCATCGACGACCATGATCTTGCGGTGGTTGCGGAGGTTGGCATAGGGGATCCAAATGGGATACCAAGTCGATAGAAACGTTTGGCAGTTCACTCCTCGCCGACGCAATTCACGAACCGCCGTCGGCCTGGAGTATCTGGCCCCTATGTCGTCGATCAATACCCGCACCTCAACCCCTCGCTGGGCGGCCGCCGCCAACGCGTCGACAAACTTCCTGCCTACCGCATCAAAGTCGAAAATATAACTGACCAGCGTCACCGTGCATTGAGCGCGCTCGATTGCGGCCAACATGGCGGGATAGGCCGCGTCGCCATCGACGAGCGGCGAAAACTTGTTGCCGGGCAACAGCGGGCGAGTCGTCAGCGTGCCCACCGCAGCCACCAACTGGGCAAACCGCGGGTGGCGCTGCTTGGCCTCCTGGATGCTAGCGGCGAGATCCTCGGGGACCAGAACGCGGATTTTTGACATCGCCAACTGCAACTTCTCTTGCAGAGCGTTCCCCTTGCGCTGGATGCGATTGATGCCAAAACCGAAGTACAGCAGTGATCCGACCAGCGGGGTCAACCAGATCAAGCCTACCCAGCCGATCACCGAGTTCGTTTCGCGTTTCTTGAGTAGCGCATGCAGCGCTGCCGTGATCGCTACCAATCGCTCACTGGCAGCCAACACGACGGGCCAATAGCTCGTATAAAACTCGTTCATGGTTTGGGCTTGGAAAGTTCGCGCTGGGGCAGCGTCAAATAGAGGGTGGTAGACGCAAAGTGTAATGGTTTTTGCAAAAACGGGGCAGCTCACGGGGCGGCCCACCGCGGCCTTAATTGTAGAACGCTTGTCCCAACAGCTTTCTGTAGAACGCTTGTCCCAACCGCTTTCCCCATAGAACGGTTGTGCCAACCGTTTTCTGTAGTACGGTTGTCCCAGCCGTTTTCTGTAGCAGTTGGGACAACTGCTCTACTTCCGAAGCAGTTGGGACAACTGCTCTACTTCCGAAGCAGTTGGGACAACTGCTCTACTGCTCTACCCCAATATTAAAGATGGACGGAGCACTAGGACGCCTGGACGACCGTCTGGCTCGCTTAAAACGTGGCAGTCTGCGCAGTTTAATCAAAAAGGTGGCAGGCTGGCGATTGAAAGCTGCCGTTCTTGTGGTAGTATTAAGTCACTGCGTGGCGGAAATCGATCTTACAGCCTGTGCGGATGAACGAATTTGAGCAGCGGTAGCGCAAGTGCAGATGAACGGCGAGCCAAGCTGCGGGAGTTGATTCGCAGCCAGGGCTTCGTTTCCATCCCCGATTTGCGTTCGGAGCTGGAGGTCAGCGAGTCGACGATTCGCCGCGATTTGGATTCGCTGGTGGCCGAGG
>CAKQNH010000006.1 GCA_934255105.1 uncultured Pirellulaceae bacterium | reverse complement strand
TGCGAAAATGCAAGCAAAGGTGAGCGTGCTGCTGATTTAGCTCGACGAATATGGTGGCGTTCAGCGAGAAGTATCGATATTAAGCCGACCTGGACAAGCTCGCCTGGCTGACTCGAGACACGATCAAACTGACGATCACGAATAGCAGATTGGCGCTGGCAAAGACGATCAACGCGATGAGCGCACCGCTGGTGAAGCCGTAACTGTGCAGCCCGATCCCCAATTGGTTGGTCCCGAACCAGGACCAAGCGGTGACGATATTGCCCAGCACGGCCAGCACAGCGAAGCCGCGTGCGCCAACCTGCTTGTCCCATCGCGCATGCAGCAGAATAGCATTCCACAGCACGATCATCATCGCGCCGTTCTCCTTGGGGTCCCAACCCCAGAAACGTCCCCAACTATCATCGGCCCACAGTCCACCCAGGACCGTGCCGATGAAGCTGAAGAAAAGCGCAAAGCAGATCACGCCATACATCATGCGATATAGAATCTGCTGAAAGGCCACTGACTGAGGTGAGCGAAGCTTGGGTGGCGTCGCGTCATAACCGGTCGCCATGCGATGTACTAGCGCGCAGATCCCCAGGAAGCCTGCTAAAAATGTCACAGCATACCCGGCCGTCACTGTAATAACGTGCGTTGACAACCAGAACTGAGTATCCAAGACCGCCTCCAAGACGTGCAGCGTATCGCGTGTGTCGAGCGATCGAGCCACGCTGAGAGTTGCAATCCCGATAAAGCCACTGACCAAATTCGCAATGCCGATCGGATAGATAACCTCCAGTACCAGGCCCACGATCACGCAGGCCCAGCCGATAAACACGGCCGAAGAATAGAGGTTGATCACCGGTGCGCGACCGGAGATATAGATCCGCGACACGATGGCAATGGTGTGAATGATAAGCACTCCCACCAACATCCAGAACGTTGCCTTGCGGAGATTCTCCGAGCGGAATAGGAAACTGGCGAAAGCCAGGACGATCGCCACCAGATAGAGCGCTATGCCCTGCGCGGTGGGGTTGAATTTATTGAGCCAACTCTCCGTAGCTGCCTTGTCGAGCGAGACGGCGGCCAACGGCATATCGGCCAGCAGATCGTGATACTTTTTAATGGCCTTATTAGCCGCTGGCGCATCCTTGGCGCGAACCGCATCGATGATGTCCGTAAAAGCCAAGATCGCCGGGTTCGGCCCCGCCTTGGACATCCCCATTCGCTGACCTAGGAAAGTTGCAAAGATTGCCGGACCATAGGCTTGCCACTTAGCCGTTAGCAGATTCTCTTCCGTCGCTTCGCCCTGCGGTGGAATGACCGCCGGCGGACCGCCAGCCTCCAGGTTCTGCATCATCTCGAAGACCTCCATGACCTTGGCTACAAACTGCTGCCGCTGCTCTTCGCTAGGCTGCTCTCCGGGATCGGGAATGGGGGGCAATTGATAAGCGTACGACACCAGGTCGAACATATTGAGTTGTTGGTGCATGGCCGCCAATTTCTGCTCACGGAAATCGAACGAGTCCGGGTCGCGATTCCCCTGACGCAGCTTGTCGATCTCCGCGCGGAACTTGGGCATGTTTTTGTCCAGTTCGTTGAGCGAATAGCGGAAGCCTTGGCGCGGTTCCAGATCGAATACAGTGCGTACCTCATCGGCATAGATGCGGAACACGCGCGCATCGCGGACCCATTCCTCGCCCGCCATCACCCCCAGCAACCACTCGCTGGGCGAGTGCTTCTTGCCGGCAGAATCCTTGACATAGGGCATGGTCCCAAATACCGGCTGGCCGATGAACTGCAACATATTGCGAGCCACTGAGTCGAACGGCTTGATACGACCTTCGTGTTGCACCGGCAGATCTGCCACCGCGCTATAGTCGATCTGCGAGCGATTGGTGGACTCGGGCCGGGCAAAATAACCGGCCACCAACGCGCAGACTCCCAGCCCGATACCCATCATCGCCAAACGAGCGCCCCAACTGCTGTGGTGAGTGGGACGCACTCGCTCCGCCGTGGGAATAGCCCCTCGCGCATAGCGACTGGCGAAGCTCAGAAAGGTTCCACCAAAGTGCGCAGCCATGCCCCAGAAAACCATCATGCAGGCCATATAAGGGATAACCCAGCCCATATTCTCGACCACTTGCAGCCCGGTCGTTTCGATGGTTCCACCCCCGGCCGTTGGGATTTTGTTGTAGCGACTTTGATAGAACGTTTCGCCTTTGTAGCGAATGGGATTGTTCATCCATGTCTTCGCCTCCTGCGACTCGCCCGTCTCGCGATCGGTGATGACCAACCGCGATGAATAGTCCCGCGCGGTGTCGGTACCGCTGTAGTTCATCTTCTCGACATCCTTCAGATGAACGTCATACGGCTTGCGCTCTTGCCGGAAACGAATCGCAAGTTCGAACGGCTTGCCGTCGATGGTCACCGGTTCGTATTCGTCGTGCTGCATCGATACCGTCAACTGGGCGATGTCGTTGATGCGTTGGCTGAGCATCACCGTATCGATCGGTTGGTCTGTCTTCCTGTCGATGACTTGGACGTAGGCCGCCGCAACGTTCGTCGCCTGCATCGCCCCCCCCTCGGATTTGACGGGACGTGCCATATACTGCAAGCCGTTGCCTGTGGTGGCCGGATTATCAAAACCTGCCTCAACTGGTGCTAGGCTGCTGTTCTTCATCCACTGCACAATTTTTATCTTGGCAGGCAGACTCGGGTCGTCGATCACTTGACCAGTTCTGTTGACTTTGCGGATCAGCGCCTCAGGAATCGCATACACCACGTCCTCCTTCGGATCGCTGGTATCGATCAAGGCCAGCTCCAATTGATTCTCGACCACGGCCAAGTTAGTCGTATCGCCTTCGGCCAAACCCATTCGCTGTTCGACTTGTCGATCGCCGAAGACAAACTGGCCCACCATCAGCAGTCCCACGCCGGCGTGGATCAGCACGTTTCCGCCACGCTTGCCGAATAGCATCCACAGCCCAGCTAGCACCACGCAGGAAGCGATTGAGGCTTGCACCAACTGCCACACGATGCGCAAGCCGGGATCATCCAGCCGCACCGATTCGCCACCGAACAGCAGCAAGCCGCTGATCCAGAACGAGATCGCCGCCGACACGGCAAGCAACACTCGGGCCAACCCCGGCAGCTTGGCTAGGCTGGCGTAACCGATCAAGGCCACCGTCATTAGGATAAAGCCGCCCTTGAGTAGGCTCCACAGCGTGTCGTAAGCGATCGGAGGCGCACCTTGCAGCCCGTCGGTTCTATGCCCGGCAGCGATCACGGCGACGATTAAAGCGGTGCCGCCCAAAGCCACAGCCACGCCGGCGACCAACTGCAGCCCGCGAGCGCGCATCGAAAATCGCGTCACCTTGGCAGCCACCAAGTTGATCAGCAGAATCAGCCCAATTGTGGCCCCACCCGGAAAATAGAATCCCAGACCGCCCAAGTAGGGAGTGTCGTGTGGGAAGAGCGATCTGGGAAATAACACATCGAAAGGGACCTGCGCGATCCAACAGTTAAAGAACTCGCGCTTGACTTCGGTCAAATCCATTTCATCCTGGGCCAACGTGCCAATCAGGATGATCAAGATCCCCAGCGCGAACATCGTCACGGTGATCTTGAGCGATCCCATTAGCTTCAGGATGGCGTAGGGATAGGAAACGCTACTACGAGCATCAGAGCGGGACGCGGAAGATTCTCGCGCGTAATTTCCAGCCGACATGATTGGGTACCTTCGATCAGTTCCACTCGATTGATTTTACGAATTCGATAAACGCCTCGCGCTGCGAGCGCGCCAGCGACTTGGGGCCTTTAAACTTTACGAACAGCGACTGCCCATCGCGCCACGGAATATCGGCGATCAAAATGGATTCCGACTCCGCTTCGCCGCCAGTGGCTGGCGTCTGCTCTGCCACGACGTCGGCAGCATCCGCGTCTACCGCCTCTGCGGCAGGCGCTGCTTCTGTGCCTGACTTCGCCTTCGCTTCTACTTCTTTAGTCTTACCAGCCTCAGGAGCGGTCTCTTCAGCAGCCTTGGGAGGCTCTTCAGCAGCCTTGGGAGTTTCTTCAGCAGCCTTGGGAGTTTCTTCATCAGCCTTGGGAGGCTCTTCGGTCGCAGGCACAACGGCGGGAGCGGCCGTGGGGCCGTCGATCGTGTAGATCTTGGCTTTCGTTGAATTGACGGTCACTTCCTGTGAATCAGCCAAAATGCGTTTGGTGGTCTCGGGATCCGCCTCCGCGCCAACCTGTCCGAGCCAAATGCCAATATTGGCCTCGATGCCTCCTCCAGCAGCAATCACGGTGACCTCCCCCGTTGACTCGCCCTGGCTAAGAGTAAAGGAGGCCATGCGCATCCCGCTGGCGGCCGTTTCCTCCCAGCCTTCAGGCACGGTGTAGGTAATCGGCTTGCCAGATGAAGCGCTAGCCGAAGCACCAGCGGAGGCCTCTTTGCTGGCCGTCGTGAGCGAGCCATCGGCCGTGGAACCATCGGCCGTGGAACTCGTCGCAGTGGCGGCGGGCGGACGTGAGGCAGCCGTCAGTGGACCACCCCCGCCGCGATTCATGAAGGGTGCGGCCATACTGCCACTTCCCCTACCAGCGATGCTGACAAAGTAGGCTTTGGCTGGCCCTTGAGAGAGTTCAGGGAATTCCTCTAACTCACCCGACATCTGCTCCCATTCCTGCTGGCCCAGCGACAATTGATTGCGCCAACGATTGATATTGGAAACGATATACCCGCGCCAACTATCTTCCGTAGCATTGCGGGTAAATGGCAGACGTGTCACGGTCGCCGTCAGTCCGGCTTCGTCATTGGTCAACTTGCCATAGGTGATCCCGTCGGGAGTGATCTGCTGCTGCCAACCTTCATGCAACTTCCAGGTCGGCTGGCCCCCGCCATCGAAGGCGACCGACTTGACCATGCCGCGAAACTCGGCATCGCTCTCAAGCACCTTCTCGGGGTCGCCGGTCAGTTTGAAGAACCACGCGAAATCTTGGTTGGGGACGATGGCCGCCAACATCAATTGCTCTGCGGCCGGCGCTGCGTTGGACGGTAGGCTGGCCGCCGCCGTGCTGCGCTGCGTCTCGCTCTTGGCGACGCGATACTCGCGGATCGACGTATCCTCCGCACACCCCAGCACCGCCGCCATGAGAACGGCCACACTACTTAACTGGAGCAAGGAACAGTTCCCAAAAAGGTAGCGTCCCAAGTCGATCGAAAAACTTCGGGCGGGAAAAACCATATATTTGAGGTCAATCAGCAAAGAGGAATGGTGTGGTCGAAGGGCGATTTTGCCAAATGCGATTCGTGGCCACTTCGTCTTATTCTACGTCATCGGCCCACATTTGGGTCGCAGCCGTAGCAGTTTCCAGCGTCACGGCAGGCGTGGCAAATTGCCCAAGGCAATCAATAAGCTCGCAGCCCGGCACAGCTTCCTCTGTTGCGCAGAATCTGCTGTGAAAAATTCCCTGCGCAAAAACTATGGGTCGGTGGGAGACTTCGAGGGAGGGGAGCCAAGCAGGAGGTGGAAAGCAGCGGTGTGCCACCTATAGCTTCCATTATAGTGCCCAGTGGCTTCCTCGCCACTTCAATCCTGCACATCGGCGGGGCGACGTTGGTAGAAATGTCGACGCTGATAAGCATTTTTAGCGGAATTCGCCGCGAGTTTCGACCGCAGCGCGACCCATGCAGCTAAATGCCGAAAGTCTTGGCGACTTCCGCTACACCCGACGCGCAGCTAAATGTCGAAAGTCTTAGCGACTTCCGCTACGCCCGACGCGCCGTAGCGTTTATTCACCACGGGCCCTGGGCTGCCACCGCAATTCACCCGGTTGAGCGAGGGAGGGTGGCGAAGCGGGGGGGGTAGAGCCCGCACTTCCAGCGACCGCAGGATAGCTTCCGGACGAGGTCAAGCCAGTGTGCGGTAGGCTTGAAAGCCGTCCAGACCCACCCCCTTGCGATAGGCGAGCTAGCAGTTTTTCGCTCTCCGCCAGCCTGGCGGCCTGCAACTGGTTGGCTTTCTCCAACTCCGAAGCTCGATCCCGCTGAGACCGAAACTCCGATAGCAATCGGTCGTTTTCACTCTGCAGCTCTTTGACCAACCGCGAGTTTCCAAACGAATTGCAACCGCTCAGCGAGCCTAGGGCCAAGCATAGGCAGGCCAGCGTGGCCACGAGAGAGGCTGGCCGGGGTTTCATTTGAAAGGGCTGTTGTTGGCGCACCGCACAGATTCCTTTCTTGCGATCTCCGGTCGATTGTCAAATCAGAACATTGGTCCCTAGCCTAGCAATTTGCCAGACGCTGAGTAAAGAGTGATCCTGCAGTGACTTAGCAAGACTTAGCAATTTACTTCACCCCAAAGGCGCCTACCAGCATTTCCGTAAAGCCACTGGTCAACGCGCTCTCGTTGCCGGACCAAGCCCACATATTGCGGACGATGTCGGTCACCAGGATCCCGGACAAGCACATCAGCAGCAATATCCCTAACAGCCCTAGCACTTGAGGCATACTGTAGGGAACCTCAGGCGATCCCATCGCAACCGGAGCGCCCACCGGAGCAACTTCGCCAAAACCGACATCTCCGCCGGCATCGACTTCGGCAAAGGCATCGAAGCCATCGGCTGCGGGCAACGCAATTTCCGCATCGCCAAACTCTGACGAATCCTCCAATTCGATGACCTGCGATCCACTGTCATCGTCGGTATCCAGGGCACCAGACGGCGAGAGCTGAAACTCTTCGTCTTGCTGGAAATCAACGCCCGAACCGCTGCCCGATAGCCCAGCGTCGGAACCATCGGCCGCCAAATCCAAGCCCGAAATGCCGCTCGCAGCCAAATCCAGCGGCTCGTCTTCCAACGAAATGCCACTGTCCGCCGGGCTCATCAAATTGATACCGCTATCGGTAGCCAGAGCCAAATCGCTGCTGCCCGCCAACACCAAATCGTCATCGTCGGCCAACTCGAGGTCGCTGCCACTGAGCCCCAGCCCGGACGAATCGATCGCCGGATCACTGTCCCCTTGGATCAGTTCGCCGCCGCCCGAGATGCTCAAATCGGAATCGCCCAGAACATGGGAGCCCTCGCCGCCCAAATCCAGCCGGTCTGAATCCGACAGCGGAATGTCGCTAGCGTGCGAGTCGGCTAAAACCAAATCCGAGCCAATTAAATCGAGATCCAAATCGCTGCTGATGGCCGAAGCCGCGTCGGAGCCGGACAGAATATCAGCACCATCTTCTACCGCCAGCGCCAGTTCGTCGTCGTCGTCGTCGCTGGAAGCCATCTGCAGTTCGTCATCGCTAGCCAGCTCCAAATCGCTCCCCAATGCAGAACCTCCCACGGACGAACCACTGTCACCCGCCGCTGGCTGATTGGTAACCAGCCGCACGTCGCTACCGCCATTAGGGGAGGCTACCAGCGACACGTCGCTGTCGGGCTCGGCACCGGCACCTGCCGCACCGTCGGCGCCAATCTGGCTGCCATGAGTACTACCATGTGAACTCCCCAGCCCCAACGTCGACTCGGACATCAGGATCGACGATCCAGCGGGATCTTCGTCTAGGGCGTCGCCCATCATCTCCCCTGCGACCCGTTCAATCTCAGTCGGCTTAAATTTCCAACTTGACCCATCGCGGTAGCCAAAGATATCGCCACGCGAAAGCATTTCCACCAGCTCATCAGAACTGACTCCAAGCTTCTTGGCTGCTTCATCAAGCGATACAAAATTAGACATGCTGAGGAGAACTCCTTGGCCGAGAGCGACAGAATAGAGGCATCCGAAGTTACCTATCCTAACTAAAGGTTCTTCAAAAACGAAACCCTTAGCACGCTTATTTTACGCCAGAGGACTCAAACTGCGGCAATCCTGCCGGTTTTACCTCACAAACCCTTAATTCGGCGGGTTTTGCATAGCGGAAGTCGCTGAAACTATGCACAGTAGCGCCGGTCTCCCCTCCCCTCCCTGGGCTGACGAAACGGTGTTAAGCAGGCGCAAATACATGTTCGCGTGGTTTCTCCCGTCACTCGCAAGGAACAAGGCAAAAGAATGGAGTCCTCCTGGTGCGACGACTCATCGCAGATTGAGCTTCGTTAACTCAATTCTACCGCATCGACGCGACCATATTTCACCAGGTAAATCTACCCAGTCATCCCGAAGCACTACCGATTCGTCAGGCTAGGTGAGGGGGGCAAGCAAACGCCTACGGTTGGGCTTGGCGCAGTTCGCTGGGCAGGGGCGATTGGCCATTAAAATGCTCCATCTGCAGATCCCACCGAAGATTGCGAACGCTTTTAAGCTGCAGCTTGCCCGTGGCCGCTTCGATGTGGTAGACGGCCAGCGACTTGGCCTGCGAATCGAGCACCGACAACTGCTGCACGCCCGATGGCAGCAGCGTGGATTGGAGCTGCAACGCGCTCTCTAGCGCACGGCTCTCGGCGGATTGCTGACTAAAGGCCGTCTGGCCGTGCATGGTGGCCAGCGAGGGAGACAGCAGCCAGAACAGGACGCCAGTCACCGCGACAAATCCAATGCGTCCCACCCATGCGTTCATGATGCTGCTCTGTTCTGTACGGAGATTCAGTGCGAGATGCGAGATAATACTCAACACCCTTTCTTTTCGTCATGCTTTTACAAATATCCGACGAGCAGAGCAACAGCATTCTCTCGATCCCAACTTGCTTAACCGCCGATCAAGTGCAACTGCACTACCAAAGCTTGCTCTTGCGACACCGCCACTTGGCCGACGAACTAACGCTGCCAAATAGCTCTGCATCAAACCGCGAAAAACCGGCCTGGACGCGCAGGCGGGCGTTTAGCACAATCCCCGCTAGGCTTCCCCCTTGTTAAACCGCGTGGGCCAGCGCCCCGCGCGTCCACAGGCTGCACCTGCGCAGCCCGCTGGGTGCGCGGTTTAACGAGCATGAATGACCAAGAAACCTTTGCCATTTACATGGAAGTGGTGTCACACGTGAATTCAAATCGCCGCACTCAATCGCCAAGCTGCAACCTTCCGCTGCCACAGGTTCTACTGATTGGCTCAGGCCTAGCAGCCGCGTTCTTCGGGCTGATTCTGTTCGGACCACTCGACTACACCATCCTCAGGCGTTACTGCTTGGGGCACCCCGTAGCGATCGCTTCGGTATGTCTGTTTATGATTGGCATGGTCGGCCTGACGCTCAAATGGATTGCCGCACTCAAACAAACCAGCTTGTCCGCTCGCGGGGCCAGCGCGCTGCTGCGACTGGTCGACGATGGAGAACACATTGCGCCCAAGCAACGACCGGCCTGGCTGGCGGCCAGTTGGGAATCGCAGAGCGGCCAACTTCAACACAGTTGGTTCGGAGCGCGCGTGGCACGCGTGCTCGAACTGCAGATCAGCCGTGGGCGGCGCAATCAACTCGAGTCCGATCTGAAATCGCTGTCTGAACTAGAAGCCGACCGACAACACGACAGCTACAGTCTGCTGCGCATCATCCACTGGGCTATGCCCATGCTCGGCTTCTTGGGAACCGTACTGGGCATCTCTCAGACGCTCAGCCAGCTCGACACCGCCACGCTGGCGTCGCAGCAGGGAGACGCGATGAATCAATTGACGGCCGGTCTGAACATCGCCTTCGATACCACCGCCATCGCTTTGATCCTGACCGTGTTCTCAATGTTCATCCAGTTCGCTGTCAGCCGACTTGAGCAGACAATCCTCAGCGACATCGACTCCGGGGCCAGCGACTGTTTGATCCAGTTTCTTTCAGCGGACCCGTTCGATGCGCAGGACAATCTGCTGACTCCAGTCCGCGACGCCATGGAAGGTGTGCTGGCAGGCGTTCGGCAGTTGGTGACGGAACAAGCCAATCTGTGGAGCGATTCGATCCTCGAAACCCAGCGGAGCTGGAGCGAGTGGACCGAGCACCGCAGCCAAGCGGTGGAAACGCAAATCAGCCACAGTGTTGGGCTGGCCCTCGACAAACACGTGGCTGAGCTGAGCAAGCTGCAGGAAGAGGGAAGTCGCCATCAAGACCTGCGTTGGCAACAGTGGCAAACGACCCTCAGCGACCAAGCTCGACTGATCCAAGGGCAACAAAAGGAGCTCTACAAACAGAGCGATATGCTGCACAAACTAGTCGAATCGACCAGCGACCTGCGCAAACTCGAAGAGACCATCGGTGCCAGCGTCGAACGACTGGAAAACGTGGGCCGCATCGAAGAAGCGACCGCTTGCGTCGGCGAAGCGGTCGCCGTCTTAGCCACCTGCTTGGAACGCACCGGCGTGATCCGCGGAACTCCCATCCGCCCCCGCGTGGCTGCCAAACCATCCCCGCTGGCTGCCAAACCATCCCCGCTGGGGACCGACCAATCGCTTGAGGGCGTACCAGCCCCGCAGGTTGACGAACTCGACCCAGAAACCATTCCATTCCCATCCTTCAAGCCCAAAGCCGCCTAGCCCGGAGAGCGAAACCTCTGTCGTGGATCGCTCCGCCGATCCTTGCTTTTGCTATTAGGTCTCAACCGGTGGCGTCAGCCACCGGAATCCAATCAGTTGATGGGCCTAGTCCCGAGGGCGACACATGAACCGAACTAACTTCTCAAAACTTAGAATCATATTCCACCTGATGATCGGCGAGCATCGTCAATTATTGATCTCTCCTGCGGGAGCCGCATATGAGTCGCAGTAGTCGACAACGCGATGCGCTAACTCCATCGCTGTTCCCGTTCCTGGCCGTGCTGCTATGCACGATGGGTGCGCTCGTGCTGATCTTGATGCTGGTGGTCTCGGGCGCACAAGCTTCCGCGCTGCAAATCGCCGAGCAATCGGTCCAGCAAGCCGAAGAGGTCGAGAGCCAACTGAAACTTGCCAGCCATGGATTTCAAAAGCAGCTCACCGCAGCCCAGATCGAACTGGAAAAAAAACGCCTCGGCCTACAGCACCTCGAAAAACATATTCAAGAATTGCTCGCCGAACTGGAACAACTGCAACGCACCGCCGAACTGGCCGATGCCGACAAAGAAAGCGACGCTGATAACCAACAGGCTCAAGCCGAAGCCATCACCGAGCTGGAAAGGCAATTGCTCGAGGCGCACGACAAACTCAAACAAAAGCTCGACAAGCCCGATGGCGATAAACCGATCTTCGCTATCATTCCCTACGATGGACCCAACGGCACCCACCGCCGACCCATCTACTTGGAATGCACCGAACAGGGCATTCGCATTCAACCCGAGGGGGTGCTGCTACGCGTTGTCGATTTAGAGCCCCCCTACGGCCCAGGCAATCCACTGGATGCCGCCCTGCGCACCATTCGCGCGCAGTATGCCCCCGCCAATCATGCGGTCACTAGCACCGCCTACCCTCTGCTGATCGTCCGCCCCTCCGGCATTCGGTCCTACGCCATGGCCCGCGCCGCGATGAGCGGCTGGGATGACCAGTTCGGCTACGAACTCGTCGGTGATGAGGTCGACTTGGCATTCCCCGAAGGCGAACCGGGGCTGGCGGCCAAGATCACCCAGGCGCTCGACTTGGCTCGCGAACGGCAAGCCGCACTGATCGTCGCCATGCCGCAAAAGTACCGTGGCTTCTCCGAACGCGATCGTCCACTGACGGGTGGCTCCGGGGGTTCAGATAACGCAGGATCTGGCGCGGGTGGATACGGCGCGGGAAGCCATTCTGCCGAACAGTACGGTGCGGGTAATGCGACAGACCTAGCTGGCTCCGGAGCAGGCAATCCCTCAACGGGCGGGCGCGGCGGCTGGGCGAACGACAACCTTGGCGGCCCTTCGTCCAGTGGCGGCGGAGACGCTCTGCAACCGCAAACATCCGCCGCCGATCGGACCACTTCAGCCGATTCGCTGCAAGGCTTTACTGGGTCTGCTGCCACCTCAGCGACGGGTTCCCCAGAAGCAGGCGCAGGCGACAGCTTCTTCGGAACTGCCAGCGGACCACACAACCCCGACGGCGGCAGCTACGGTCCTGGGAGTAGCTACGGTTCAACCGGCGACAGTTCACGCCGCGAATCGGACGGCATACTGTCCCCTGGAGCCGCAGGGGATTTTTCGTCAAACGGACTGGCTGCAGTCAGAAATGCAGGTTCATCAACCGGGCAATCCAATGGCTCCGGTAGTTCACAGGCTGGCAATGCATCGGCTGGAGAGAGATCACCAGCAAGCAGTGGTAGCGGTGGCGCGGCCGGAGGCAGCAGCGGCGGATCGCAGATGTCGGGCCAACCTACGTCTGGCAGCCAAATGGCGATGCCCTTCAATGCCTCTGGTCAATCCGGCGGCGGCTCACAGGCAAGTTCAAACGGCGGCTCAGCCAGCAGTGCTGGCAATGCGTCCGGGAGCTCGCAAGCTGGCTCATCTGGCAGCAGCTCTCAGTCCTCTGCCGACCCTAGCGAGCAACAAGGCATACCTCAGTTGTCGCTTGACAAAACGTTCAATGGCCAAAAGCAAGAATCGACCGCTCCCGTGGCCAGTCGCCGAGGACGCGGATGGGCTTGGTCGCAAGGGCCTCACGCGCAGACCCCCGTCGGTCGTTCCATCCGCATGCAGTGCTTGAAGGATCGCTGGGTCGTGCTACCCGATTCTGGGAAAGCCAACGACCCCGCAGCTATTACGATTGCCTTCGATACCACACCGCAGCAACGCGCGGAGAAGCTAGCCCTAGTGGTCGCAGAACGCGTCGACAGTTGGGGACTGGCTCTCACCGGCGGCTACTGGAAACCGACGCTCCTGGTCGACGTCCACCCCGACGCCGAGTGGCGATTCAACCAACTACAACAACTGCTCGACGCCAGCGGCCTGGAAATCCAACGCGGTAAATGAATAGCCCGCTCTCCCCGTAGCGGAACTCGCCAAGAGTTTCGGCCAATCGTTGTTCACTCATCCCAACCCGCCATTCAATTCTTTAGGCTCCAGCGATGCCACGTCGACATGCAGAAGACGCCTCAGTGGGCGAAGATTCCTTTCTGGACACCATCGCCAACTTGGTCGGCATCATGATCATCTTGGTCGTGGTAGTCGGCACGAAGACCAAGGTCGACGCTGAGGCTTACGGACGGGAACTGGCTGAAAAAACGCCCACCGAACAATTCGAGGATCCGCTGCGGCAAGTCCGCGCGCTGCAGCAATCGCTGGCCGAAACTGAAAAGCAGCAGCAAGCCTATGCTATGGAGAATCAGTATCGCAAACTCGAACGCGACTCCTTGCTAACTCAAGTCACTTTGGCTCGCACGGCAGTCGCCGAGCACCTGCAGTCGCTCGACGCCGACAAGCGGGTCGACATAGAACAAGAGCAAAAACGGGAGAGGCTGCAGGCCCAGTTGAAGGAAGTGTCCGAAAAGATGGGGGTCGCCGAAGAATCCAAACGCCCCAAGATTGTGCTCGAACACCTGCCGACACCGATGGCCAAGACGGTCTTCCACCGCGAGATGCACATCAAGCTACAAAACCAGCGAGTGACAGTCATCCCCTGGGATCGATTGGTCGATACGCTCAAGCAGCAAGTACCACTGGCCGCGCGGCGCAACTCCTCGAAAAATGCGATCGAAGATACGCTGGGGCCGATCGGCGGCTGGCTGATGAAATATCGCATGCTGACGGTCCCCGGCGGCCTAGAACTCGACCGCTTCGAATTGGAACAGATCTCGACCGACCAGGAAGAACCGCTACAACAAGCCTGCGCACCATCTGGACGCTTGTATATGGAACTGGCTAGCCGCAATCCTGCCGAAACAGTGGTCACGGTCTGGATCTACCCAGAATCGTTCGACGCTTTCCGAGAATTGAAAGCCTATCTGTTTGATCAAGGCTTTCTCACCGCCGCCCGCCCCCTGCCCGACGGCTTGAAAATCGGTGCCAGCCCCAGCGGCAATCGCAGCTCGGCCCAGTAGCCGCTAGTAGCGGAACTCGCCAAGAGTTTCAAAAGTTCTCACGACCGAAAGTCTCGGCGACTTCCGCAACGGCGGCGGCGTTGTTAGGCTGATTAAGTCATGCTAGGCTTGCAGCCCCTGCACTTCTATAATTCTTACTTAACGCTGGACACCATGTCACCTTCCGGATCAAGCTCTTCCTCACCCTCGGCCGCTTCGTGGATTTCCAAACGCAGCCAAGCTTTCGATAGCAGCGGCATTCGCAAGATTTTCGATCTGGCTGCCAAACTCAAGAACCCAGTCAATTTGAGTATTGGACAACCCGACTTCCCCGTCCCCGAGTCGGCCAAGCGGGCGGCCATCGAAGCTATTGAGCAAGACAAAAACGCCTACACCCCGTCGCAGGGAATCGCCCCCTTGCGGGCCAAGCTCAAGGCGAACATCGATGCGCGATACGGCCATGCGGATCGCGATGTGTTCGTCACTTCGGGGACCAGCGGCGGGCTCGTGCTGGCCATGCTCAGCCTGCTCGATCCGGGCGACGAGGTGATCATGTTCGACCCCTACTTCGTGATGTATCCGGCATTGGTAAAACTGGTCGGCGGAACACCGATTATCATCGATACCTACCCCGATTTCCGCATCGACCTGGACAAAGTCGAAGCGGCTATAACTCCACGCACCAAACTGATTCTATTCAACACCCCCGGCAACCCCACCGGCGTTACCGCCACTCAAGCTGAAGCCAATGGTCTGGCCGAACTGGCCGCACGGCATGCAGTGGCACTCATCTCGGATGAGATCTACAGCCAATTCGCTTTTGACGGCCCGTTGCCCACCCCCGCCGACACCAATCCCAACACGATCGTCATCGACGGATTTTCCAAGAGCCATGCTATGACCGGCTGGCGAGTAGGCTGGGTCCACGGCCCGGCAGCCATCATCGATACCATGATCAAACTGCAGCAATATTCGTTCGTCTGCGCGCCCCAGCCGGCCCAATGGGGCGCACTGGCGGCGATGGATATCGATATGACCAGCTATAGTAACGACTACAGCCACAAGCGAGCCCGACTGTTCGCGGGTCTGAAAGACTACTACGAATTCGCCACTCCGGGAGGCGCGTTTTACCTGTTCCCCAAGGCACCCAATGGAAGCGGTGAAGCCTTCGTCAAAAAGGCCATCGAGAACGAACTGCTGATTATCCCAGGCAATATTTTCAGCGATCGGGACAGCCATTTTCGCATTTCATATGCCGTCCCCGATGCAGTGCTCGACCGCGGCATCGAGATCCTACAACGCCTGGCGAAAACTGCTTAGCATGCTTGGCTGTCGTAGCCGATACTAGATCTTGCTTCCGCTTCCCTTCGTCAATGCCATAAAGGCTGACTCAAGGTTGGTCTCTTTCTCCGCGAAACGCTGAAATGCAAAACCGGCAGTGACCAGCGCGGTCGCGAGGGGACTGTAGTCGTGCAGGCCTTCGACCAGCGTCACCTCCAACTCCCCCGCTGAATGTTCCATGCGGGCCACGCTCTCGACCAGCGGTTGCGAGGCCAGGAAACTTTCGGCCTCCGCCGCGCGATCGGTCTGAGCTAATTGCACTTCGATAATCGACTGAGGTCGCACGGTCTTGATCAAGGCTTCGATCGAATCGTTGAACCCCATCTCGCCACGATTGATGATCCCGACTTTGTTGCAAATGTCTGCCAACTCCGGCAGGATGTGACTGCTGACGACGATCGTCTTGCCCATCTGTCCGAGCTTGCGCAGCAAATTCCGCATCTCGATGCGCGCTCGCGGGTCCAAGCCACTGAGCGGTTCATCTAACAAGAGAACTTGCGGATCGTGCAGTAGCACTCGGGCCAATCCCAAACGCTGAGTCTGCCCGCGCGACAGCGTATTGGCATACGCATCGCGCTTGAAATCCAAATCGACCACGTCCAGCATTTCGTCGCAGCGTTGACGACGCGCTACGCCGTGAATGCGATAGGCGGCCGCAAAAAACTCCAAATACTCGATCACTGTCATGTCATCGTAAACGCCGAAGAAGTCGGGCATGTAGCCGACCAATCGGCGAATCTCTGCAGGATCTGTATAGATCGAATTGTCGCACACGTAAGCTTCACCATAGGTTGGCGTGAGCAGCGTGGCGATGATGCGCATGGTCGTGGTTTTCCCAGCCCCGTTAGGACCGATGAAACCAAACAGGTCCCCCTGCTCCAGCTCGAGCGTAATGCCCCGAATGGCATACATGTCGCCATATTTCTTGGTGAGATTAACCGTTCTAATCACGCGTGTGAACCTTCTATTTCTTAGGGGCAGGTTGTACGGGAATGGCGATCCGACACCACACGCGATCCATGTCCTGCTGGACCTCTAGCGATGGCCCGCCGCTGTCTGCGGAATTGCTACCTTCAGCGCTACTCCCTTCAGTACCACTTGGGGCGACTCGCACGGCGGCCCAGGGCCTGTCCAGTCTCCCCAGCAGTATGGCTCGATCGGTCTGCAGCAAATTCGTTTGATCCAGCAGCGGTTGAAAGCGATGGGTTAGCGAAGTGTACGCCTTGCCATTTGCCGCTTTGTAAAACATCATCAACTCCAACAAGCGATCGATCGACCCACGGTCAGCCGGATCCCAGCGCGTCGTGGACTCCTTGCTATCGACGGTGCGGCGGCCGTTGAGTCGCAACGAAATGTCTTTGGGGATCGTATCAAACGCGATGCTCACCGAGCCGCCAGACGGAATGCGGCTGTTCAAACTGTAGAACCAATTGTGGTAGTACAACACCGGGTCGAGCAGATCCACGGACAACGGATTTGCCAGCTCTCCCTGCAGTTGATCTACTCCCGGAATCTCCTGCAGACGCGACGTTGCCGTAAGCGTAATGGGCTGTACCCACTGAGCCGTCAGGCACTTGGTACCGGCCGCTGGAATACCTACACCGCTGAGCAACGTTTGGCCGCCAGCGGTGGACTCGATAGTGTAGCCGGGCATGCCGCGGTCGGTGCTCATCTGCGACAGCAGACCTCCCAAACCGTGGCCCGGCAGCCCTTGCCAATCGACGCTTACCGCCGGACCAGCAGTAGAGCGGTTGTCCCCAACCGTCTCTTGAGCAAGTGTAGAGCGGTTGTCCCCAACCGTCTCAACAGCCACAGCTACATCCAGCTCGCGGGCTGCGCCGCTGAAAACGTGGCTCCACAATTGCCCATAGGCGATTGCCTGATGCCCCCCCCTGCCGGCCTGCGACTGCGCAGCCTGGTCGAGCTCGTGAGCGGAAGCCTGACCAGAGACTTGGCTTGAACTTTGGCCAAGACTTACACCGGGAGCCACATCGACATCGATGATCTGCACCGAATTGATACGCACTTCGCTAGGACGAATTTTAGCCAACAGTAGCACCAGCCCGACACTGATGGCCAGCAACGCCAGCCCCGCGAAAGTCCAACTCAGCTCGGGACGCTTCAGCCATTTGACCGATATGAGATAATCGATGGGTCCAATCAACAGCAGCACGCCCACCAGCAGCGCAGCGATCTGCCCAAACGATACCACTCGCACCCCAGGAAACAAATCCAGCGTGGCTCGCAATTGTCCAACCATATCGCTGTAGCCGAGATACGAGGCTTCGCCCACGACCTGATCATCGCTCCCTGCGGTCGTCAACACGCGGGCCATATAGGGGGCTATCAACCTAGCCCACAATCGACTGCGATCATCCCACTCCTCAAAAGTTGCCCCACCCAGATCGCTGGCCACAAACCGCATCGTCCCCAGCCCGTGCGAGTAGGACATCCACCACGGAACGGAACGCGACAACGAGTCGGTCAGCGTTAGCTCAATCCTACCACGCTCAGGCTTGATGAGCGCGTAGCCAAAATCCGCCAATGGATCCTCTGTACCGACCAAAGATTCCAGCGCAGCCGGATTGCGGATCCGCCCGGACCCGATCAATTCGCCAGGAAGCAACGCGGCCAATGGTTGCAGGCTGCCCAGCTCCTGCACCTGATCGCTCAGGCTGACAACGCCCGCCCCGCCACGGCGAATCCAATTGTCGATCGCCGACCACTGCCGGGCATCCAGGCTGTGCAGCAGCCCTGCATCAGCGCACGAAATTAGCAGCAGGTCACAGCTCGAGTAAGCAGCTTGATTCGGCGGTACTTCGGCAGCGGACTGTAGAAGGGCTACGGAAAAGGTGGTTTGGCTTCCGTCCCCGCTCGAGCGACTGAGCGACTCGACTCCCATCGACGAACCCATAGCTACAATCAGCGGCTGGCTCGATAGCAGGCCCTGCCCCAGATCCTGCCCCACATACGTTTGGCGAAACAGCGGCTGCTTCTCGTCCGCGCCCCACACGCGCACTTCTACGGGCGCATTCTGCCGCCCAATGCGAATGGACATCCACACTGCGCCGCTAGCAGAGGAGCTCGCCGGCGTAGAACCTACTTCCGAAAACATTTCTGCGGAGACCGCTTGGCGGTAGGTTACGTCGACCCCATCGCCGTCGACCGTCTGCACTTCGATGGCGGATGCGGCGGATTGTAGTGCGGGGTCGAGCTGCACGCGCACGGGACACAGTTGCCCCAGCTTCCACGCGCCGGCTAGACCAAAGGTGACCTGCACTCGCGCCCCACCAGCCTCCGCAGCAGGCGTTGCATCCTGCGTCTGAGCAATCGCGCACGGCAGCGTCGCAAGGCCGACAGTAAGCCATGTCGCCAGACACGAAAGCCAGGAGGTGAGATTGCGAGACTGCGACGGCATAGGACGCTTTGATTCAGTTACCGGTAAACGCAACGCAAAATTGTCCCAGGAAAACGGAGCGTGGAATAGATGCCGCTAGCCAACCAATAAAAAAAGGTCAAGCGACCAAACGAACTGGACACTTGACCCGCAGAGCTGGCTGGATCCCGCAGTAGTGGCTGGATCACTGTCGCAAGACTACTCTTTCTTACCGTCTACGTTACCACCGGGCAACAGGTGATCTTCCATTCGCTTGGCAAATGTCCGGCCTTGCGCATCGTCGCTCTTTTCATCTTTCACCGATTCGAAGATCTTCTTGACCTGCTCGGCGTACTTTTCAGGCTCCTTCTTGAATTCCTTTATTGGGAACTCAGCCTTTTCCAGCGCCGCTTTCACCACAGTGCCGTAGGGATTGTGGACTTTCTTCTTGTTTTCCTTATCGACATGGCAGATATTGCACTTGGCTTCATCGACCAGCGCTTTGAAATCCGCATTCGCGTCGTCACCCGCATACTGCTTTTCAAACGCCTCCTTGAGCTGCTTGATAGCAAACGCTGGGGAAACGGTCGACAGCGTCAAGCCGGCGACGATCAACGCGACACAAAACTTCTTCATTCGGGATTCTCCTCGGTTTTACTTTATGGCCAACACCCACTTTAGAGAGGCTCTCACAAAGTTGATAATGCAAGTGTGTACAGAGTCGTACATAAAATCAAGGGTCGCACGACTATTATCGTACCTTGCCACGGTTTGATAAATAAGTGGCGTAGGCTGCCAGCTCGCCATAAATAACGTGGCGTAAGCTGCCAGCTTGCGGGCCAGGATACGCAAGCTGGAAGACCATGCCACAAAGTACCTACTCCGCCGCACTTAAAGGTAGCATTTGAGGTGTAATTCCGCGAACAAACAATCCCTCCTCTACCGCAAAATTGGCAGGTGCGGATTCGCTCAGCGGCAACTTGGGAAACCCAACCTCACGCCACCGCACACGCGATTCGCTACCGCGTTCGGTCAGCCAACCACTGGCCGATGCTTCAGCAAACCCGAACGTGGCAATTCGCTCGCCCCCGTCAAAAGCCTGGCATAGATCCTGGATGTTGGCATCGTACAAGTTATTGATGCCTTGAAATACCAATAAATTAAAACTGGCCACCAAGCTCTGGCGCTGCGCACCGTCAATTTGAACGTGCGGCACGCCCGCCCGCGACCAGAAAATGCAGTTCTGGCTGGTACGCATCAATCCCACCAGGGGTGCCAAGCCGCCCGTGTAGCTGAGCCGAGCAAATGGCTGCTCGGTCACAATCGTCGACTGGTTGCAGAACAAGCGAACGAAGCGTTGCGACTGAGCATCACCGGTCGGCGACTTGATCTCCAACAGCGATCCGCTGACCGCCACCAAGCTATCTACCAAACTAATATCAACGCGATTATCTATAGTCTGCTCAGTGAAATTCAGATTGATCAAGGTCGCCGCCCCGCGAAATACGCTCATCACCGATCGCATCACGATTGCATCTCCGGATGCTGAATCGTTACTACCGGTCGGTTCGTTAGCCGACACCACGCTAAAACCGTTGGCCGGCGCGCTACCGTTGGGCCCGCCAACGCTCGTTGACGCGGTGCCGCTAGCTGGCGCGTCGCTGCGAACGGTAACGCTACAGTTATCGAGCTCCAACTGGGAGTTTCCATGCAGAGCAAACAATGCCTTGCGAGATTTGCCCGCTGAATCAGCAGCCCGTTGAAGCTCAAACGCTACGCCCTGCACGTTCAGTTTGGCAGCCTGCAAGCGCCACACACCATCGGGCTGCTGGCTGCCCAGCAGAGCATCCGGGCCGACTTCGACCACAGCTTGGCCCGACGACGACGAACCACCCACGATTCGCAAGACGCCCGCTGTGGTCTCCAGCGGTCTACGGAGGATGATGCGCCCCCGAATTTCAATTTCGGCCGGAGCTGTTGTATCAGCTTTTGCGATTTGGCCCAGCCGCGCCACGGCGCTGGCCAAGCTGCTGTCCCAAGCGTTGGGATCTGTCCCTGCCGGCAATTCGGCGCTGACGATCAAACGAGCAGCTTGGCCGACGGGTGCTGCACCGCTGGCACTCTGCACAACGTCTGCACTAGACGAGACATCTGGACTGAGGGCAGAGCTGATTGCCTGGCTCAGCGTCGGAACCGGAGTAGCCGCAGTACGATCCTCGGGACTGGAGCCGATCGTAGGCCCAGGCTGCTGCAACTCTGAGCCACTGTTACCGAGCGGCGGGATGGGCAAAGTGGTCGCCTGCACAGCAGTAGAAGTGGTAAGCCGACTGTCGACGGCAGAGCTGCCCGCAATTTTCGACCGCTCCGTTTCCTGCGGCGATGTCAAAGCTGGAGCCGTCGAGCCGTTATTCACGGACATCCCAGCTTGGGTTGTCGCTGTGTTGACAACGCTCGCTTTCTGGCTGTCGCTCGTTTCCTCTTTGCTGCCTACTTGCCGTACGGGGTACTCTACGTTTTCAACGCTAAAGCTTCTAGTCGGCGATTGCACACTGGCCAGCCACAGAGTGCTCACCAGCAAAAATGCCACCGCGACCAACCATGGCAAATTGGATTCAACCAAGGTCGGTTGCGCGGCATGGCTGGGAACCAGCATCGTTCCCGGCGATTGGCTGCGCGGCAGGTTTTCCACTTCAGCCAACATCATCAAATCGCTGATCAACTCGGTCGGCGTCTGATAGCGATCCTGTGGTCGCTTGGCCATCAGCTTCATGGTGATCTCAAACAGCTCGTCGCTCAAATCCTCACGCCAGCCGCGTGGGTCGGGCGGCGCTTGGCTACCATGGCTGAGCAGCTTCTGTAGCGCGGTCCCTTCGGGAAACGGAGGGTTGCCAGTGAGCATATAAAACAGTGTACAACCCAGCGAATACAGGTCGCTGCGCACGTCCGCATCGCGGGGATTGCGAGCTTGTTCGGGTGAAATGTAGTCAAAGGTTCCCAGCGTCACCCCGCTGGCCGTCTCATCGGTGGTCGATCGATCCAGCGCCGTATTGCGAGCTAGCCCCATATCGACCACTTTTGCAGCCCCGGCAGCGGTAACCAATACATTGGACGGCTTGATGTCGCGATGCACGACTTCACGCTGGTGGGCATGCTGCAGTGCTTCGGCCACTTGTCGCGTATAGAACACCGCGTCATCGACGCTCAGCGGCCCCTGCATCTCCACCAAATCGCGCAGATTGACACCGTCGATAAATTCGAAAACGATGTAGTTCCACTGCTCCGCCTCCCCCACATAGTAGACTCGCGCGATGTTGGGATGATCCAACTTCGCCGCCGCTTGAGCTTCTAAACGAAACCGTCGCAAAGTCTCTGGATCGCGACGCGCGGACGGGATGACCTTGATCGCCACCACCCGGTCCAGCCGCAGATCACGACCGCGAAAGACCGCCCCCATCCCCCCCCCACCAATCATCTGATCGACGGCGAAGTGATCCAGTTGGCGTCCCTCGAGCATGGCCGCCAATTCAGACAGCGGCATCGAGCGATAAAATTCTTCGGGCGCAGCCACAGGCCGCTGGCTAATGACCGTTAGATCATCTTGGCGCGCACTGGCCTGTGATTCGTCCTGATTCGTCAAAGTGG
>CAKQNH010000005.1 GCA_934255105.1 uncultured Pirellulaceae bacterium | reverse complement strand
GTCTTAATCGCTTGAGAAACGATTGGGACAATCGTTGCTACTGTGAGCGCTGCCACCCCACTTTTTAATCTGGACAAAGCATTAGTGGCCCTGCAAGATATCAGTCGATCAATCGCGGACACTCTCGCTTGGCGGCTTCGCGCTACGCGAGAACGCTTCGTAGCCAAAGACACCAATGGCGACACCGCTTGGGTGCGAGTGAAGATGAACCAAGCGACAGCTAGTTTCATCGAGAGCATCCATCCGCCGAAAATCGACGCGTTGGAGATAGGGGGTGAAAACTGAGTAAACCAGAACTTTCGGTCCTATACAAGCCTCGATTATCCGCAATACGATCTTTGTGTGGAGCCCTATCGCCCGGAAGCATTCGATCTAATCATACTTGAGCAAGTTTTAGAACACGTCCTATGGCCCTATCGTGCCGTAAAACATGCATTTGAAATGCTATGTCCTGACGGATGGGCGATGATCACGACTCCGTTTCTGGTCAAGGTACACGCCTATCCCACTGATTGTTCGCGGTGGACCGAAGTCGGGTTGAAGCATTTACTAGCCGAGGGCGGTTTCGACATGGATTGTATTCAAACCGGTTCATGGGCAAATCGTCAGGCGGTGGTGGGAGGCTTTAGTCGAGTGCCGCACTTTCGCCCCTGGCTACACTCGTTGCATCATGAACCTAATTTTCCAGTTATGGTTTGGGCGTTCGCACAAAAACGCTTACCTCATCCGCCAGAGCAACCCACTCAAGACGTGGCTGATTAGGCATGACATCCCCTGAAAGCGGCTCCGGGCGCACTTCGGTTGTAATCCCCTGCTACCGAGAAGATCGCTACTTGGCGGAAGCCATGCAGTCAGTCGCCGAACAATCGTGCAGCGCACTGGAGCTAATTGTGATCGACGATGGCTCGCCGCAACCGATTCAGCCGCCACACAATTGGACCACCCCAGCCCTGCACTGGATTCGCACGGAAAATCGAGGGCTAGGGGCTGCTCGCAACGCGGGGATCGAACAATCCGCAGGAGAGTTTATCGCGTTTCTGGATGCCGATGACAAATGGGCCGCAGACAAACTGAAGTTGCAACAGGCCTGCTTGGATGCCAATCCTCATGCGGTAGCCTGCTATACGCGCTGCATCGACGCCCCGGGATATTTCCCATTTGGTCCCTATCCGTCGTCAAGACTTGAGCCACCCAAGATGGCGGCACATCTGTGGCGCGAATTGTATTTTCCACCCTCCACTTTGATGGTTCGCGCTGAGGTACTTCGAAACGTGCATGGATTTGCCGAAGGCTTGTCCAATGGTGAAGACCTGGAAATGTATATTAAACTCCTGAAGCAGGGATCGATCGTCGGTGTCGACGTTCCACTGGTGTGGTATCGCATGCACGACAAACAAGTCACCAATAATGAGATCCGCCGCGTAATGGGGGGCAAACAGGCGAGGCAATTAGTCATCAAAAACCATCTTGACCTACTCCAGCAAGGAGGTGTGACCGATCAAAGTTTGTGGCACGATTACCGCGCTTCGGTTATGCTGGCCTACTATCGTCGGAATTTCGCGGCGGCCCGCGTCATGTTGTGGGATTACTGGAAAGATCACCCTAGCGACTGGCGGATTCTGATGTATTGGATGATTTCACACCTCCCCCCGCGCCTGGTGGCCCGGATCAAGGATTGAACCGGCTATGAAAATTGCAATTGTCCTGGTGAACTTCAACGGCTTGTCGGACACGATCGAATGCCTTGAGTCGATTTCGAAGATCGACGACTGTCAAGTAACCACCATCGTGGTGGACAATGCTTCCACTAACAACGAGGCCGATGCAATCGCGGAGCGTTTCGATTGGGTTACGGTCATCTCTAGCCCCGAGAATACCGGCTGGTCCGGCGGTAATAACATTGGAATTCGTCAGGCGTTGACAGGTAGTGTCGAGCCACCTTTGACTTGCCGATTGGCCCAAAACCATTCTCATCAACCGTCTGACGTTGTATTGCTACTAAACAACGATACTGTGGTCGACCCGACGCTTGTAGAACGCTTGCAATATGCCTTTGCACAAGGGTTCGATATTGTTGGACCGGTAATTAACGAATACCATGATCGCGAAGTCGTACAAACCGAAGGAGTGCGGTTTAACCCGCTGAGTTCAGCTGAATTCTTTCAGCCGATCCGCCTTGATCAAAGCGACCAGGATACCATTAGCCCGGTCGACATTGTCAATGGTTGTGCCGTGGCAATAGCCCGCAGAGTCTTTGAGAAGATCGGATTAATTGATGAGCGATTCTTTCTGATTGGTGAAGAGTCTGATTTCTGTCTGCGGGCCCAAGCAGCGGGCTTTAAATCGGGTGTTCTGCACCAAAGCCTAGTGTTCCACAAACATTCCGTTTCATTTCAGCGCGCAGGCCAGCCTCTGCAACGCTACTACGGTTCCCGAAATCTATGGCTGCTGTTGAACCGTCACAGCGGTGTCCTGGGTCGACCCGGCGTGTGGGCCTCGCGCCGTGCCTATCTACGCCACATCTACCACATGTATTGTCACGAGCGTGAGCTTGGCAATCGCCATGGAGCGACAGCCGTGGCTATCGGCGTAGCCGATGCATTTCTAGGACGGCTAGGACATCAGCCAATCCGTCCAAGCTATCTATCGCGTGGCTTGGAAATTTTAGCTACGGCGGCGTGGCGGATTCGTGGCGGGCGCGTTCAGCAAACGCTCCAAAACGGCATGGTGGTATCCAGACCGTGACTAAGGGAATAATTCTATTACTGTTCTTATGGGTCCTGCTCGTCCTTCGATCTCTGCAGTACGCCTGGATCGGCGTCGTCGGTTATGCGGGCTTTGCAGTGCTTTGTCCAACCTGGAATTGGAGGTGGGGACTGCCTGAGTGGAGCTATCAAAAATATCTAGCGGGGGCGACACTCTTAAGCTGGTTTATGGCTGGCTTGAGCCAACAGCGATTGACCAGGGGAGGAATCGTAACCCTGGTATCACTCGTTGCTTATCTTGCTCTAAGTTTCGTAAGTAGCACACAATCGATCAATTTAACGAAGAGCGCCTTTTATATAGACATCTCATGGAAAATCATTTTAATGGTGGTAATAGGCACGCTTATCCTACGTGAACCTAAGCACCTCATGGCGCTGGCCTGGGTAATTCTGCTAGGGCAAGGCTGGAATGCCTACAACGTCAACCAACTGTACTACGGTCGTGGTATCAACGTGAATTGGTTTACCTGGAACTTTCTAGACAACAACACCTACTCGATCTCGACGGTTCCGATCATGGCCATCGCTTTCGCGCTCATGGTGACCGCCGGAAATCGCTACGCGCGTTGGCTGGCGGGGTTGATCTTCGTACTGCAAATGCATCAATTGATGTTCTTGCAATCGCGGGGAACCATGTTGGGGGCGCTATTTCTGGCAGCAGTTGCAGTCTATTTCATGCCCAAGAATCGCCAGAGTTTGACCTATGTCCTAGGTGGACTATTGGCAGGAGTCATACTAGCGGGACCGTCGGTGGTCGAGGAATTTTCATCAAGCTTTAAAGCACAGGGTGAGTTGGATTCGTCCGCCGACAGTCGCTATCTGCTATGGAAGGCTGGCGCCCGTATCATGCAAGACTATCCGTTGTTGGGAGTCGGCCCGTGGGCCGGTGAAATGAAAGTCCCGCAATATTATGAAGGGGACATCGGTGGAATGTCTGCCAAGGCGTTGCACAATCTGTTTTTTGAAGTCGGTACCGGCTCTGGAGTTCCCGCACTGGCGTGCTACTTGTTAGCGTTTATTATTCCCTGGTGGCAACACTTTCGATTGTGGCGAAGCGATCGCCATCAGTTCCCAGAGTGGATGCAGACTGTCAATTTGGCGACGCTCTGCGGAATCCCTGGATATTGGGCTGCCAGCATGTTTTCCAGCGGGGCGTTGATAGAGAGCCCCTATTTGCTGATCGTGCTGGCCACTGCGGCACTAGCCGTTTACGCAAATAGGTTAGAGGAACAGGAGCTTGATTCGGAGGATGAAAATTTGGAGTCAGTCGTTGACAGCGATCTTCCTATCCCAGAAGTGAACTGCGCATGAGGGTGCTATTTGTTAAGGAGAGCCTACAGTGGCCCCGTTCCAGTGGCCACGACGTGCATTGTTTCCACATGATGCAAGCTCTGGGGAATACGGGGGTAGAACTGTCGCTGCTGACTGCCGCCCCCTGTCAACCGCCCGCCACCGAAGGACTTATCCTACACTCGCAATACGTCTTCGACGAATTGCCCGCGGGCGAAATGTCTTTCAGCCTTCCTCGTCTACAAGAAAAGTTCTGTTCCTATTGGGGTACGGAGCGAGGCCGCATTGCCGCCATCGCCCGTCTGGTAGAGGGGCAGGCCTTCGATGCTGTAGTGGTAGTAGGCCTGGATGTACTTCCCTACTTAGCCATGATTCCCAGCCGCGTGAATCGCATTTGGTACGCCGCCGATGAGTGGTTCTTACACCACTTGTCACAAGCCCAGCTTATCAAGCCATCCAGTTGGTCTGAAATCAAGTTGGGGGCAATTAAGGGACTCTACGAGTATGCGTTTACGTCGTGCACCGATCGCGTGTGGGTCGTCTCGGACAAAGATGCGACTGCGGTGCGGTGGATCATGCCGCGTTCTGCGGTAGACGTGATCGCCAACGGAGTCGATGCTCAACACTTTGCTCCAGCGGCGGTTTCCATCGACCACTCGCAGATCGATTCTCAAGGTCTGGTATTTTGGGGACGGCTCGATTTTGGCCCTAACCTCGATGCCCTCGATTGGTTTTGCAAGCATGTCTGGACAGGGCTCCGGCGGCGTCTGCCCGAACTGCAGTGGACAGTGTATGGATTCCAGGCTGGTCCGCAGGTCAAACAACTCGCGGCAACGCACGGTTTCCATTTGGTGCCAGATCTGCCGGACTTGCGACACGAAATTCTGCGACACCAGATAGTTGTACTGCCCTTTGTAAGCGGGGCCGGGATCAAGAACAAATTCTTAGAGGCCGCAAGCCTGGCCCGGCCAATCATCGCCAGTCGCCGTGCACTGAACGGAGTCGATTTAAAAGGTGGTGAGCCCTGCCTAGTGGCTAACCGACCAGAGCAGTGGATCGAGCAAATTATTCGGCTGATAAACGATGCCCCTCTGCGACACCAACTCGGGCAGCAAGCTCGAGCATGGGTCACCGAGAACTACTCCTGGGCACAAGCGGCCAGCTTGGCACGCAAAGCGTTGAAATCAAAGTGAAGCACAATTTGGGTACCCAAAAAATTCAATTGCTGTGCGACAGGAGTTCCGCTGGTGCTGATCCCGGTGCGCTTCTCCCAGTGCGGCTGGGCATCCCTTTCGCCCCCGGCCAGATTGCGGAACCGGGCCAGATTGGAGTGATTGATTCGCACGACGCGCGATCGATTGCCCAAAAGAAGGTGCTGAGCCGCTGGCCCGATAGTTCGATTCGCTGGTGTCTGGTCGAATTCCTTTGCCTGGGGGATCCAGCCAGCTACACGCTTGAGATCGCTGCAGAACGCAACGTTGCGACCGGTAGTCCGACTCAGGTGCCAGCTAACCCGCTGATAGCCATCGAACCGGAAACGCAGCGGGGTTCTACCGATACCGCAGTATTGCGGCATCGCTTGTTTAACGAAATAGTCGCACTACAAATCCGCCTCCGCCACGACAGTCAGTCGTATCTCGGTGTGCTGGAATCCGCTCGAACAATTGACACGGGGCCGATCCGCTGGTCTCAAACATGGAGCGTGCGTTTCGATGCGAGTGGAAAGTCCTCTCCGCTCACGGGCAACCTCATCGCCAACGTCTACGCAGACTTATCGACGGTGACATTTGAGTTTGCAATTACTAACCCTCTGGCGATGGATCACCCAGGAGGGAATTGGGATCTAGGAGCCGCTGGTTCGGTTATCATCAACGATCTCTCCTTTCATTTCTCCTTGCCAAAAGCAGCTCAGCAGAAACGTCTGTCGGCAGAGCTGCGTGATTCCGGCCAGACGCTAGAGGCATCTCAGCAGTTAAGAATATTCCAAGCCTCGAGCGGTGGCGAAAACTGGAACAGTCACAATCACCTGGATCGGCATGGCAGGGTTCCTCTTGAGTTCCGGGGCTACAGGGCAAACGCCGATGGTCAGGAGTTAGCGGGGCTACGAGCCGAGCCCTTGGTCGCCTGGAAAACCAGCTCTGCCGTGTATGGCATTGGCTATCGCGACTTTTGGCAAAACTTCCCGAAAGTGCTTGCCGCCGAAGGCGATGGCTTGCGAATTGGACTCTTTCCATTGGAAACCGTGGGGGGACATGAATTGCAGGGAGGGGAACAAAAGACCCATGAGTTCGCGTTTGAATGGAGACAGACTACCGAGCAATCAACCATCGATGTCTGTATCAATCCACCTTTGGTAAGCCTGACTCCGGACGCTTATGCAGAAGCACAGGCTTGGCCCTACCTTGAACCACGGTCTCGACAGAGCGATCCTGTGTACGAGAGTCTAGTTGATTTGGCTCTGGATGGCCAAGACACATTCGCTATCAAGAATGAGAAAATTGATGAGTTTGGATGGCGACACTTTGGTGATGTTTATGGTGATCACGAAGCGGTCTATCATCGCGGCAAGACTGCACTCATCTCTCACTACAACAATCAATATGACTGCGTGCTTGGATTTGCCCTTCAGTTTCTGCGGCGTGGGGACCCCCGGTGGTACGAGTTGATGATTCACATGGCCGACCACGCTTGGGACATCGATACGTATCACACGCAGCGTGACAAATTGGTATATAACGGTGGTTTGTTCTGGCACACTTATCATTACGCCGACGCGCACACCTCGACTCACCGCAGCTATCCTCGGCAACTCCGTGTATCTCAATCCTTCGAGGGAGGCCAAGATCTATCCGCGCTGGGTGAAACCGGAGAAAAGCTCGCGAAAAACTATGCTATCGGCGGTGGTCCGGCAGCAGCCCATAATTACAGTACCGGCTGGATGCTGGCTTACTGGCTGACAGGCACCGAGCGTTATCGCACTGCTGCGATCAATGCTGCCGACTATGTAATGCGAATCGAAGACGGGAGCCAAACACCCTTCCGCTTTCTTTCACGACACGACACATGGCATTCCACGGCCAGTTCCGCAGGTTATTTTGGTCCTGGACGAGCGGCGGCCAATTCGACGCACGCCCTGCTGACCGGACATGAATTAATGGGGGATGACAAGTATCTGCAGCGGGCAGCATTGCTCATGCGCCGTACGGTGCATCCGACCGAAGACCTGCAGGAATTAAATTTATTGAATGCGGAGCTGCGCTGGTTCTACACGATGTATTTGCAAGCCTTGGGGCGATTTGTCGATTACAAATACACATTGGGGCAGTACGACGAAGATTTTAATTACGGTGTGGCCTCCTTGCTACATTACGCACAGTGGATGGTTGAGCACGAACGACCGACGCTGTCCGTGCCGGAAGAGTTGCACTATCCAACAGAAACTTGGGCCGCTCAAGACATGCGCAAATGGCACATTCTGCAGCACGCTGCGTTGTACGCCAGCGATCCACAACAACGCCGGCGCTTACGTGAGAAAGCCGAATTCTTCTTTCACTATGGGTGTGAAACTCTGTGGAGTTTTCGGACTCGGTCACTCTGTCGCCCGGTAGTTCTATTGCTGAATTTTGGATGGCAGCGAGATTGGTATAACCGACATTCGGAACACCTGCGAACTAATGAATTAAGCGAACAAACATTTGGCCCGCGAATCGAATGCCGCCCGCAACGGACAGTAGCAACCAGGCGATTCAAACGCTTGTGCATCGCTTTAGCTATCGTGATATTTCTCGGACTAGCAACTTTTTCGGTCACACTATTGGCGTATCTGGGCAGCGCTGCTTGACATAATCTTAGAGCAACTTTTTTTGCTCGATCCTCCTGGTGAGAAGGGCGAGCACAGCGAGGGGAGGCCGAGGCATTCAATGACATTCCATAGTTGCGCTGTACCATGCGATGAACATACATTTTTTTGATCACAACTCTAGCGCTGCTGCTGAATGGCCTTTCTATCAGCATGTACGGCAACATCTGGAGCCACTTCAAGTAACTGTGTTTGCTGATTCGGTAGATTTGCGCTACCGACGACGGTTGTGGCTCGTAATATTTGGCTGGCCAAGATTGGTGCTGTCTGCATTTCTGCTGGCGTGGCGGTCAGTGCGTTGTGCGAGTCCAGCCACCATGATTGTTGTCGACGACCACTTGCAAATCGTGCCAGTGGTTCTGTTCTATGGGATACGTCGTGTTTGCTTGCAAAAGCAATTACCGAAAATCGTCTATCTGGGGTTCATTTATACACCACGCGCAAACCGTAGCGCAAGAAAGTTACGATGGCTGTATTTCAAAGGAG
This sequence comes from uncultured Pirellulaceae bacterium, assembly GCA_934255105.1. Lineage (GTDB taxonomy): Bacteria > Planctomycetota > Planctomycetia > Pirellulales > Pirellulaceae > Aureliella. The sequence goes on along the minus strand of CAKQNH010000005.1, from coordinate 15,948 downwards.
TATTAAGCTGCCTTGATGCGGTTCTGGTTTATTCGAGGCGCGAAAAGCAAACTTATGAAACTTTGTTTGGCCGATCGAAGAGGCGATTTGAGTGCGTTCACTACGGGTTGGGGGAACACAATTCAATTAAGCAGTATGTCAACGCGAGAGTCGAATTAGCTGTTGCGGCCAAAGATCAAAACCGCACAAGTTCGGATAACCAGCCGTTCATCATTGTTAGCGGTGGACGCTCGTCGCGTGACTACCCCACTTTGACACACTCGATCGAGCGTTTAGGCTTCGATGTCGATTGCAGAATTGTGTGTGACTCCCACGAATGCTTTCCGCCGAGTCTGGAGAGTCGTCGTGTCAAGGTGCTGCGAAACTGCCATGGGGAAAACTACAGTCGCGAACTCACCAAGGCATCGATTGTTGTGTTGCCTTTAGTAAATCCAGAAATTTCCGCAGGGCAAATGGTAGCGATGCACGCCTTGGCTGCGGGCAAACCGGTTGTTATCACTTCGACTCCAGTGACTAAGGAGTACTTCGAAGACGTTTCCATGGTCTGGTTCGTCGAACCCAATGATGTGGCCGCGATGATAGCGGCGATTAAAGAAGTCCGTAGTTTGATGCTTCGTGAGCCCAATACTGTATTCACCGAAGCACGCCAGGCGTTCGAAGACCACTTTGCAATCGATCGATATGCGGAGCGTGTCTGTCGAGCACTTTACCAGGCGCTGGATCCAGGCTGCAAAGCAAATCGCAGCCTAGATTAAACTTTTTTCTCAAACTCGCGGACACAATCACGTTTCCTATACCGCTCCGAGTCGAACTTCTTCTTGCATCACTATGGCTTGAACTTTCGCGAATCGGGCTGCGGCCGAAAGTCATTTGCAATCCAACATAACATTCTCTTGCTAAAGGATTCTGAAATGAGACACGGCGCATACCTGAGGGCGACATGCATGTCCATCGTGGTAATTGGGATCATTGTGGGTGGGGCAGTTTTTGCCGATGACCCGCAGCAGGCACTGACCAGAGAGCAGCAGGCACTCCAACGCAGACTGATCATTGCGGAGCACGCGTTGGAGCCGATGGGTGAGCTGCATCCATCGCGAAAGCGATTAGAGGAGTTTATCCAGAGCTTACGCGCAGAGCTAGAAACTGCGACTAACGGCGACGGTGCAGTGCCTGATCCCCCACCCTCCCCCAAATTGCCGGCGGCGCCGACACCCACATCTAAATCTGCGCCGGAGCAGAAGCCGACAACCCAAATGGTTGAAAATCGGCCCAAAGGGCCTGAGATATTTACACCGAGCCAGTTGAAAATGATAGGTGGTTACCGGATTCCTGAAGCTTGGTTCGAAGGGAAATCGATGAGCTTTAGCAATGGTGGGTTGACGGGGCGCCATGAAGGTAATGGCCAACTGCGTTTGTGGATGGCACATCACGCACAAAATACGGCGGTGGCTGAATTTATCGCACCTACCGAACGGGGAACCGATATGATCCCCAACCGTGGCCCCAATTGGACCTACGCCCCGATCGCTAAGTGGCCGATCGCCAAAGTCGTTCGGATTATCCCCGGCGCCTATGCAGAATTGCGAGCCCTGGACGGTGCGGAGCAAGTGCATGCGGTGCATTGGTCGGACGAGCTGAATAGGTTGTTGGTCTCGGGACGCAGTTGGTACAACACGACCGCCGGTAAAGATGCCTGGTTAGTGCCGGTTGACGTCAGCCAAGACCCGCCCGTGGTGGAACCCGCTCTTACCCCAGGTTTACCGCAGCAACCCTTCGGTGGCGGGTTCGTTGACATTCCCGATGCGTTTGCCGAAGCGTATTGCGGCGGCAATCGCCTGGGACTAGCGAAAGGGGGCTATGAATCGGGGCAAGGTTCCGCCACCAGCCCAACCCTGGCAGCCTATGGGAAAGCCCCAGTCAAGGTGCTCCAGTGGTCGAAGTGGAATTCACCCAAGGAGCAACACGAACGCCGCGATACGAATTACGACGGCAGCGGTGTCGGCTGGCAGCCACTCGCCGAAAATGGCATCGGTTACTGGGGGGTAGATCGAGTGATGGATGCCGCCTGGATCCACACCGATGCGGTGAGCGCCTTGATTTCCATTGTGCTTCAACCAACTGGAAAGGTGGATTACGAACTACAGGGTGCGGTTTTCTCCCATACTACGCAGTACAGGCTCTACGTCTACGACCCCGCTGACCTAGCCAGGGTGGCCCAAGGGGAATTACAAGAATACGAAGTGCGTGGTCGTTGGTACGAACTGCCGCAGGTCCCTTTGGGCCAACCGTTTGGCCTGTGGTGGGATACTCATCGCAAATTATTAAGTATTGTCTACACAGCAGGTTGGTCAAATGGCGGGTCCGAATCGTACCCCGTGGTCATTGAATACGAGGTCATGGAAAAGGCGGTGAAATGACGTTTTTCTGTTCCTGAAAGGCCAGATCTGATATCATTCCATGCTCAAAACCATACTTTTTGAATCAAGCTATTAACGGCAGAGCTAACTACACCACAAGGGAGAGCGCCTGATTGTCCCCTCTTGACGCAGTTTAGATCAGCTTTACAAACCTCACTTCTAATCTTCTATTATCTATCCTGCTATTGCGACTATTTAACACGTTCTTTTCAACTTCTTTTTTTCTGGCACATTCCCGGGTTAGTTTTGTTGCATGCTTGCGATTTAGACTCTTCGCGGATTAATGAACCAGAGCCCAGGAACCAGATGCGAAGCTCAACCCCACGTCGATTAACATTCGAACAACTACACGCACGTCGCCTTCTCGCAGTGGTAGCGGAAAGCCCTACGGGGACTGGCGAAATATTGCCTGCCAGTGATTTTGCCGCGCTGGTCCATCCGATGAATATACAGACTACGCCGGTAGCAGTCCAACAGTTTGTCGGTCCGCTCAGTCTACGGCCCATGGGGGAGCACATGAATAGTGGCTTGAGCAGCCACGAACCCTTTTTAGCCGACTTTTCCGCGCCTGAGCAAACTATGGGGCGTCGGGTAATTCACTCATCGTCCGATGGGTTATGGACTGATCAGTTTGACAATCTCTCTCCCGACGACGTAGTAGTTATAGATCATGATGTAACGTTTAATTCGAATGCAAATGTGTATTCGGTGGTAGTCTCTGAGTCCGCTCGCCTGCGTTTCGACCCCACTGGCAACCAATCTTTAGCAGTTGTTAATTTGCAGATTTTGGCGAGCGGTAGACTGGAAATTGGTACTCCAGCGCAGCCGCACCAAGGAAAGGTTGAAATTGTTTTTCGCGACGAGCCATTCGATTTTGAACTTGATCCAGGCCAATATGGTCATGGCTTGATCGTGCTCGGTTCGGTCACAATGCACGGGCAACAACTCGAGCATACCTTTGCCAGCGTACAAGATGAGATTCTCGCTGGGGATAGCCAGTTGCGGACCACCGGCGGTCAGGACTGGCAGGTTGACGACCAGATCCTGGTACCCGACTCGCGACAGTTGTTTTACACCGTCCCGACGGTCAACGGCTTGGACCGCTACGAAGTCGCGTCACTAAAATCAGCCAACGCTAATGGCATCGATCTCGACCAGGCTATCGAGTTCTCTCATCTCGGTGGACGCGACTCCCACGACAACTTAATTTTCAGTCCCTACGTGGCCAACCTATCGCGTAACATAGTGCTCCGTTCTGAGAATCCACAGGGAGTGCGTGGTCATACGATTTATATTGAGCGAGCCGAAGTTGATATTCGCTACGTTGAGTTTGTAGATCTAGGCCGGACCGTTAATTCACCCGTGGACAATACGGTGTTTGACGAGCATGGAATGGCTACCAAGGTAGGGACTAACCAAACGGCGCGATACCCCGTACATTTCCATCATTTGGTGGGTGCCAGTGGGTTACCCGCCGATCAGGCTCAGTTTCGCTTCACTGGAAATTCAGTCCACCACACGACCCAAAACAATCTGCGATGGGGCGTTGTCCTTCATGGTTCCCATTATGGGCTGGTCGACAAAAATGTCGTTTACAATATGGCCGGTGCGGGTATTGTGACTGAAGATGGGACCGAGAGCTTCAATGTGATTCGCGAAAACTTTGTGAGTCGCATTTCAGGTACTCGCAATCGGGGCAAATTTAGCATTGGCGACGAGGGCTCTGGATTTTGGTTTAAGCGGCCTAACAATTACGTGGATGGCAATGTTGTAACTGGAGCAGACAAGGCCGCCTACGCGGTCTATGGTGGGGACAATGTGGCGGTGCCAGCCGTCGCCATCCCAGCCTTCAAAGGGGCCAACCCACATGCTGGTGAATACCACTTAGTCCATCCCAAACAGATGCACCTGCTGTCGTTTAATGGCAATGAAGCTTACGCCAGCCACATGGGATTGGAACTGTGGTATCTGGGGTTCAAAACCTACTATGACCCAGCCGACGAACCAGTTGCACAGACCCATGTCAATAAGTTTGACGCCTGGAATATCAATTTTGCCGGGGTCTTTGGCGAGCAAGCCAATAATGTCCTGTTTGAGAATATGCGGCTGATCAATTCAAAATTGATGAATGATCCAAATAGCGTCTCACGCGGCTTTGAAGTCTTGCGGGTAAAAGATGTCACGATTGTGGATTCGACCATTGAAAACTATAGCCTAGGTGTGATTGTGCCGACCCGGGTCGCTGGTCTTGGAAAAGAACAGCCCATCGAAGACATTGCCCCGTTTCATTTGCGCGATTTGAAATTGCGCAACCTCTGGTTGAATATCGTTTTTCGGACGCCGGGAGAGGACGCGATAGGAGCAGCCCCACCCCGCTACACCTTGATAGAGAACGTCGATTTCAACGACGACCCGCTGAATATACCCCGTGGCAAGACGGACATCGGAATGTGGTACGACTCCGGACGTTTTACAAATGTGGTTCAACGAGACCTGATAGAAGTGGTTGCCTTTGATCGTGATCCGCGGTCTAACTTCCAACTGTACTACAAGCAACAAGCCCCCGATTTTGTGGTTCCAATTTCTGACTTGAATGGACCTAGTTCGCCGATTGGCGCACCGGTGGCCGGGCTGACAAATGCTCAATTGTGGGATCAATTCGGAATGGCCATCGCAGGTGCGGTGGCGCCCGGAGGTGTCGATTCGGGGTCCCGACTGACGTACCCGAGCGTTGACGGTTTGGCCTTCCCATTGACTCGCGCTGCAACGGGGGTTGCGATCCTCTCGATCAGCCCAGATACCGGGCCCGTGGGAGATCGGCGAACTGCCGCACAAGAAATTGTCGTTTCCGGTGTAGGCAATGCGGATACGTCACTCGTCGTATACGACGGCGAGCAACTGCTGGGCAGGACGACTGTCAACGAAAGTGGGCTGTGGTCGCTTGACCTATCAGGCCAGCCTCTCGCCGCCGGGCGACACCGGCTGGTCGCCCATCTAGAAGATGGCTCTAGCCAGAGCGATATTTTCGAATTTGACGTGCTAATCGACACCCCCAAGCTGCATACGAACGCAGTATCGATCAGGGAGGATGTGCCGCGAGGCACGGTGGTGCAGTCGTTGACAGCAACTGACTCCGATCCAGGAGAACGCCTGCGATTTGAGATTACTTCGGGCAACGACTCAGGCACTTTCTCGATTGACGCCCAGACCGGTTTTATCACGCTCGCGCGAGCAGAGCTCAGTTCCAAAGATCGGTCCAGCTACGCGTTGGGCTTGCGAGTGACCGATTCAGTTGGCCTGATAGACCAGGCGGTACTGGAGATTTCCGTCACGCCGCGCCCACCAGGGTTTTGGGTAACGCAGCTCGACTATTCAAAGTTTGGTACTCTTACTCCGCAAGAAATCGTCTTCCTGACAAGAGATCAGATTGCAACAATTCCAGACTCTTACTGGCTGTGGCAGATTCCGCATGCATCCCGACAACTCCTGTCTGGCGAGCAGTTGCAGGGTTTACGAGTAACCAAGGCAGGTATGCTACCACTGTTGACGCCGTCGCAACGCTCCGCGCTGAGCGACGCTCAGCTTGCCAGCTTGCCCATGACCGAACTAAAGTACGTACCTCTCGAACGAGCTTTGGCCATTACTCCTGCCCAGTTGGCTGCGATTCCTGACCGCTACTGGTTTGTGCAACTTGGTGATGATTTGAGAGGCAGCCTTGGTCCGGATCAGGTGAACGCTGTTCCATTGTCTAAGGGAGGGATGCTGGGATTGCTGAGTCAATCGCAAATCGACATGTTAACAGTCGATAGCATTCAGCGGATTAACTACTACGAGTTCAGCTATCTCAGTCCAACTCAAATTGTCAAGCTATCGCGAGATCAGTTGCGTTCGATACCCGATGGCTACTGGTATTCGCTAATTTCGCCTGCTAGTCGCAACGCACTGGCGGAACTGGGCATACGCTGGAGCCATGGAATTGGCTTTGTCTTTCCATAGACTATGCATTTTTATTGCGCGCCAATTTTCACGTTAATACAACCCGAGGGGAGGTTGATGCACTTGTCGAAGCTGTCGCGAAGATTTCCAATCTTCGCGTTGGTTAACCCGAGCGCTAATTGCTCTTTGATTGGGTGTTGCCATTATTGAATCTGCTCCGTTAAGAAATCGCCCAAAACTTCTTTCGATCACTAGCGAGGTCCCTTGGCCGCTCAATAGTGGTGGGCACTTACGTACATACCACCTGCAAAATGCGCTCGGCAGAGAATTCGACGCCCAGCTAGTTTGCCCGCACAACGAATCGACTCAGGGCACTGCGGACTTGCCGGATGACACCAGTTTTCGACTCGCGAAATTTGAGGTTCCATCTCGATCTTTGGTCAGTGAGACGGGGCGAATCGGACGGGCTCAGTGGCATCGCGCCCCGTACTCGATGTACTTTCGACATCACCGCAGACGCCTGCAACGTCGATGGAATGAGAGCATAGCCGCGCAACGTCCCGATTTCGTTTGGCTGGATCATATCGACAGCTTTCTTTACCTCCCCGAAAAAATGCCCAGCGGGTCTCGAGTCGTGATTGACTTACACAACATCTACTCGCTGATCCTACGACGCCTAGCTGAAGAAGGGGGTAATCTGTTACGGCGAACAGCCCTGGGCGTGGAAGCAAATCGGATGGCCCGCGTCGAGCGGGAACTTTGCCAGCGGGTTGATGCGGTAGTTGCCGTATCTGACGCGGAGGCTGCATACTACCGTGCCCTTGGCGCTAAACGAGTTCATGTTGCACCGAACGGAGTCGACTGTATTGGAGTTTCGTATCTACAACGGCAGCCAGCGGAGGATGCGCCGGTCATCCTGTTTGTCGGCGCCATGGATTGGCAGCCGAATGTTTCCGCCGCCATTTCGTTGGCCAAGGAGATTTTTCCAACAATCCGCCAAACCTGGCCCCACGCTCGCCTGAATTTGGTCGGCAAGAATCCGATCGAAGCTGTAGAGCAGTTGAACGAGCTCGAGGGAGTTACGGTGACTGGGACGGTCCCAAGCATGACCCCCTTCTTAAAGGAAGCGTCTGTGTTTGCGGTACCGCTGGATTCCGGTGGCGGGACTCGGCTGAAAATTCTTGAAGCATTCGCCGCCGGCGTTCCGGTGGTCAGCACGCCGGTTGGTGCCGAGGGAATCGAAGCCAGTGATGGTGTGCACCTTCGAATCGCGTCGCGTGAATCAATGGCCAATGTGGTAATGCAAGTGCTGCGCGACGAACAAGGAAAGCAACTTGCTGTTGCAGCACGAAAACTGGTGGAAGAACGTTATGACTGGCGAACCATCGGTCGCCAAGCGTGCGATTTCCTCCGTAGCATTTCGACGCCATGCACCGAGCCGGCCGCGAATTGATGCAGCAGGTTGATGTGACGTGGTGAACCATTCTTTTTTTGAGGGACTAACGTCTCCAATCCAATGCTCGAGGCCCTATGACTGCCGCCGGCTGGCCAACGAAGGCCGCAGAGCATTTTGAACGAATCATGTCCTGCACTGACCACTTTAGTACCGAGCAAGATGACTACATCGTCGCGACCATTAGTTCTCCATACACGCGTCGTTTCAGGCACTGGCGGAGGGCCTGAAAAAACCATTCTTAATTCCCCTCGATTCCTGCGTCGGCTGGGCTACGAGTCGTCGTGCTTGTATCTCCATCCCCCCGAGGATCCAGGTCTACAAGTCCTGCGTAAGCGGGCTGAGGTAGCGCATGCCGAATTTTTAGGCATGGAAGACCGTGGTCCATTTGATTTCAGCTTGGTTGGGAAGCTAGTCAAACTGTGTCGCCAACGCCAGGTTGCCGTCTGGCATGCACATGACTACAAAACCAACTTGTTCGGACTCCTTGTACGCCGCTCAATTCCGGATATGAAATTAGTCACCACACTGCATGGCTGGGTATTGAAGACTTGGAAAACGCCGCTGTACTACACTCTAGACAAATTCACTTTGCGGCACTTTGACGCGGTCATCGCGGTTTCACAGGATCTGTTTGTGCAGGCCCAGCAGTGGCACGTTAAGCCAGAGCGACTATCTTTAATTCACAATGCGATCGACACGGCCGATTTTCGCCGAAGCATGTCACCAGCCGAGGCACGCGAGTCGCTGGGCATGCCCACCGATGCGTTTGTCGTGGGGGGCCTGGGGCGGCTCTCCTTCGAAAAGGGCTTTGATGTTTTGATACGAGCGGTCGACGATCTCATTCAACAAGGACGTAAAGTCGAATTATGGATTGGCGGCGAGGGAACCGAGCGAACTGCTTTGGAGGAACTGGCAAGACAACTGGGCCATACGGGTAACACCATCCGTCTACTGGGCCACTTGCCGGACCCACGCGTTTTCTTACAAGCCTTGGACGCTTTTGTCCTCAGCAGTCGTCGAGAGGGATTGCCCAACGTACTTCTCGAAGCGATGGCGCTGGGGGTTCCCGTCGTATCCACGCGAGTGGCTGGCGTGCCCGCCTTGATCGATGATCAACAACATGGCCTGCTGGTACCCATTGAAGACCGCACGGCGATAGTTGCTGCAGTGTGTCGATTGATGGATGATGACGGGCTTACCACAAGCCTTGTCGATAATGCCAAAACGCGAATCGGAGAAGAATTTGATTTTGAGCAACGCATGCGGCGCGTTGCCAAAGTCTACGCAGGGCTAACCAAGTGATTGATCTGTCATAAACCTGGGGCTTAGTAGTATCAGCCGTGTGGCGTACGCGCCGAAGTGTCGGATAAGTCGCTGACCCCTCCGCTGATTTAGGCAACGTTGACGGGGCCTTGGCACACTTCCGGCAGGCACTCAGCTGTCGAGGACCCAATCGAATTCGAACACTGAATGCACACAGTAAATAATAGCACTTACGGCTGATTTCTCTGCGTTTGTTTTTAACGCAATGTTTCTTAACGCAAAGTTGACCCTGATTGCATGGGTTGATCCCACAAGATTACGCCATTTCAGTTGGCGGCACTCTACCATAGGCAGAATCAGGATGAGGCGGTTGCTGTAGCATTCGGCATTGGCGAGGGTCCAAACCGCGGTCTCTTGTTGGAATTTAAAAATGCTTGAACCACAATTGAACGCGGCGCACGAGGAGCGGGTCGATCGCCGCTGGTGGTGGATGAGCGTAGTCGCGTGGGCTGGGTTTGTGGCGATTGGATCGTGGTATCCGTTTGACTTTCATTCGGCAACGCTGGCGGGTGCTTGGAGCGAATGGTGGAATTCTGGCGATTGGGGCGACCTATCGAAGACCGACCTAGCGGTCAATTTGCTGCTCAGCATCCCATTCGGCTTTTTCGGTACGCTGGCGATGCAGCCGAGCAGACCGTCCGCCGAGCAGAAGCCATCGCGATTTAAAGCGGCTCATTCCGGCATAGGCCGTTTGTTGAGTGCAGTGGTAGTCGTTGTGGCTGTGGCGGGCTGGGGGGTGCTGGTGGAACTCGGTCAGCACTGGCTGGGAGGCCGCGTGGTCTCGCGCGCCGACTCGGCCGCTCAAGCTTTCGGAGGTGCAATAGGCGCTGCTGGGGCCTGCTGGGGTGGAGCGTGGGTGAGTAGCCGAGTAGCCAGCGTGGCGGGACGACAGACACGCCGCTCGCGGTTCGGGGCTTTGCTCGACCTGTACGTTGCGGGCTATGTGGTATGGATGTGGATGCCCTTTATCCCAGCTATATCGCCTTCTGAATTAGCGGCGAGATGGAGATCGGGCGAGTTTGGGCTGACGATCTTCTCAGACTGGCAGTCGCAGCCGCTGCAGGTACTCTATTCCCTAGGAGTCAGCGCAGCCACCGCCTGTCCGCTCGGTCTGTGGCTCGCCGCGCGGCTAAACGGTCCCGCCAATCGACTGCAGCGCGCCACCGCAGCCGCGCTGGCAGCACTGGTGGTAGTGCTTTTAGAAATATCGCAATTCTTTATCGAAACGCGCACCACAGCTCTCGACGACGCGGTCGGTTCGGCTGTAGGCGCTGCGGCAGCAGCTTGGACTTCGAACTGGCTGCTTCGAGGAGTTCCAATCGTCCGAGCGCAGAGCTTCGGGGCAGCGCCCCTGCTGGCGGTTGGCACCTTGCTCTATGCGATGCTCTACGTCCTGGAAGCCTGGGCTCCGTTTGATTTCGTCGATTCGTCGCAGGCGCTCCGTAATAGACTCGAAGAACTAGGTCCGCACGCCCTGGTGGGATTACTTGACGGCAATAACTGGACACATCTATCGAGCTTGATGCGTTTGCTTTTTTGGTCGGCCCCGCTGGGGGCACTGGCGGTATTGACTGCGGCATCTTGTCGCGCGAACTGGTTTGGCTGGGGCGTAGCGACTGTGGTTTGTAGTGGAGTGTGCCTAGTCGCGGAAGCCGGGCAAATCATGTCGCTCACGCGCTACCCCAGCTTGCCCGACCTGGTAACGCGGCTTATCGGATGCCTGGCTGGCGCATGGCTGTGTTTGAGGATTTACCGTCGCTGGTAAGTTGACGCGACCAAACCGCTATGCCAATCAAATCAGCTCGTAGTTGGACTACCAAATACACGAACGACGAAAGAATTCTCTGGTGGCAATGGCGCAACGACAACGTTTGCAATATCGCCGTCGGCGAGTCCACGACGCTCAACTAACTCTATCGGGCGCTCAGCCCAGCAACTTTGCGTCATCGATCAAGATGGCTTAGCCGTGTTATTGGCTTGCTCTCGAACCGCCTCAACCAACGCGAATGCGTAATGTGGCCCGACGCTCCGCGTCGGTATTGGATGCTCTACCTCGCAGCTGCTCTACCTCGCAGCTGCTCCAGCCACCAAGCGGTGTTAGCTGCTCCCGACTCCCTTCATTGCCAGTGGCTTGACAGTTCGTCAAGTTGCTTTACCGCGAGTAGACGCGGGGTGCCGAGGCAGGGAATAGTTCTTGATAGAGCATAGAAGTGTCAACACAGTACAGTCTCTGTTCTGCTTAATGCCTTAAAAAAAACAGCAACCCAAACTGGGCTGCTGTTTCGAGTTTAGCGATGTTGCTAACGGAGAATTAGGCTTCCGGCACTAGCTTCTGCGACGGCGAACCGGAACCATCAACACTCCCGCCAGAGACGAAAAGATGAGCAGGCTGGTTGGCTCAGGCACCTGGCCAACAATAACGTTGATCGAGGTTGAGGCAAGAACCTGTGATCCGCTGAAAGCGGAGAGTGTAAATGTGTAAACACCTGCCAGCGTTGGATTATAAGGGTTTACAAAGGCAAACAAGCCAGGCTGCCATGAGTTTTGCGCCAATGTGTTCGCGGCAATCAGATTCATATAATTGGCGTTCGACGTAGCAACAGTGCCGGCACCAGATGCCGTTGACGAGTCTCCAATAGCATGGTCAAACCAAACAGCTGTATTGTTGAGACCATTAATTAGATCAAAAGGCCCAAAGGAAGCTCCAGTGGTCGAAGACATCTCAAGTGTATATGTCAAGTCAGCCAACTTGAACCCACTGTTGCTATTGGGGTCAGTATTGATCGACCACTCGTAATTCCAAACACCTTTCGATGACGCCTGCCCCGGTGCTACGCCGGCCTCAAAATAATAATTATTAGCATCAACATTATTAAAGATGTTTTGAGGGTCTCCGGATGCGTCATATCGCAGTTTGGCGCGCAGGCCCAATTCGATTCCAGCGGCCTGAGCAACAGTAAAACCTCCGTTCGCGACACCACTACCCATAATTACGTTGCTCGTAACATTACCAGCATGGCTTGCAGGTGCAGCCAACGCCAGCACAGCCACGGCTACGGAAATGCTCGCAGCGCGCAGCAGACAAGATTGAAATTTTTTTGTAAAGCAAAACATTAGAAAGCTATCCTCGAAAACTGAAAACGTAAAAACACAAATCTCTCTGAAGCTAGTACAGAGTGGTGCTTACGCAGGTTTCAGTAAGCCATCCAGCAGGGGAGGGCTCGGGAGTACGCTATTTTTTATAGCGCAGCGCCAACAGAGCTCGGCTGAACTGTCAATCCCAACGCACTCAAGCGACAGGCCCACGATACTTGGCGATACCAGACTAACTCCTGCATTACCGCTCATTCCAAGCAAGTTGTCGAACTGCACTGCAGGCTCCGGATTATCGGGACTCGGTTGCTCGTGCAAGGAATTAGCATCATTAACGGACGCTGAATCGGCAGTTAAAATGACTCCCGCTTCAACAGGGGCGCTGTTGAGCTGCACTGAGAAGACGAGACATAGGATGCAGACTAGCCGGGACATGTCCGCCAATATAACTAGTTCCGGAGGGCGTGCAATACTTTTATCATTAAAATTGATAAAGAAGTCAGCGACTTACGCAGGATCAGCCCCCCCCTACGTCGCATATCCATTGACCAATATGCCGGAGCTGCTACTATAACAGGAACAACTTCTGTAATCGCTACAAGTCAACTTGAAGAGACATCATGACCACCCAAACCCGTTCATTGCGACTGACGCTTGCTTGCAGTGTAGTTTTGTTGATTAGCTGCATCGGCCAGCAGGCCTCGGCCGGCGTCATGTCTTCAATTAGCAGAGCTGATTTCGCGCTCACGCCAGAGGCCTTTAATACCACCAACTTCACGCACAACGACATCGTTTCCAGTAGCCGCCTGATGACCTTGCAGAACGGCGTTGGGATTGGTCACCCCCCGACCGGAACCCACGCCTACCGAAATTGGACCGGGTCTATCTTGCCGGGTGAAGTGTATGTCATGAATGGTGACGAAAATTTCAACGTGCTATTCTCCTCGCCTCAAACTGCGTTCGCATTTGACTACGAAGATGACAGAATTGATAGCGTGTTCACCCTCGAGTTTTTCGACGGCGCGAGCAGCCTCGGTACGGCTACGTTTACCAGCACCAGTCCCTTTAACACTTCAAAATTCATCGGATTTTATAGTGATAGTCCATTTACGCGGATAACCGTTCGCGAAGATGACGGCAATAGGAACACCAATGAATACTTCCAGTTCTACTCGGCCCGAATAGTGCCTGAGCCCACATCACTGACGGTATTTCTACTCGGGGCTGTACTAGCTGCCTGCCCACGCCGCCGCACGCGTCGAATTACAGTTGGATAGTAGCGGCATGCAACCTGAGGTATAGGGATCTGCGAGGCCTGCGAATTCTCGCTTCATCGCACTCACTCCCAATGCGACAAACACCCCTTACGGGCGGTACAAACCCACAGCAAAACCGCCAAAAGAACTGAAAACCGGTTGCAATCGCTTGTCACAATTGCTACAATCGACACCATGAACCTCAAAACTCTATTGCTGTTCCTCACTCTAATCTGCTTGGGCGGTACCGTTCAGGCCGGTGTGATGTACAGCACTTGGGAAGGCGGCATGAGTCAGACAGCTGACGATGTAGCCCCCAGTCCACAGTCAACGTTATCTGATGGTCCAGAGACCTGTTGCGGCAGTAACGTTGCTTTAGCTCAGTCTGTTCATATCATGGCTGACCTGAGTGATAGACACATTGTTGACTTGGATGAATGTTCAGAACCCGTGGCGCTGCCGCGGGAGCTGCTACTGCCTGACCAAATTCCTATCGAACTCCTAAAAGTACCGATTGAACTCTATTATTCTACAGAGGTTTTTCGTATTTAGATTCAATCGTTTTTGGAGTTAAGACAATGAGAATTTATAGTTTAGCTACGGTCAGCATGCTGACGACCTTCGTGGTCGCATGCTTTGTGCAATCTGCGGTGGCTGGTTCCGTAACCAATGCAACGCAACTGTTAAGTGGTGGGGTTACACAGCTTAAGTTAACCAACTATGAGTACCTAAACCACGATGCAGGGACTCTCGGCACACTTGACGTGGGTGATACTATTCGCGGTATATTTGTCATCACGTCTGGTCTCAATTCAGCCGACCCGAATATCTCTCTGAGTGGTTTTGAGCTCACCGGGATTTTCGAGACGGAAGTGCTCAGCGTCAATGCAGTTGCAGGTGGACCGTTAAGCTTTTCCGATTTTACGTTTGGGCCAAGCGCAGCCTTCGGTGCGTCCCTGGGAATTGCTGGAGCGATGGTAGCTTTCTATGAGGATACCACTCCAAACTTCAGCTTCTCAACGATTGCTGGAGGAGAGGCCTCTGCGACAGACGGAACTCTTGCTCTTGTGATAGGTGCTAAGCCTGGCTCGGTATTCGGGACAGATTATTTCTGGACCTCTGAGGGGTATGCAACCCTTTCTGACAACGGGTTAGCCGCGAATGTGACGGCATTCGCAGCCTCACTGCAGTTCCTCTACGACGGTCTGGGAGTCAGCTACACTGACAATCAGACTCAGGCACCAACTCCTCGCTTTCCTGGCACCTACGCATCGATTCTGAATGAGTTTGCGTTGCAAGGGAATGTCAAAAGAAACCCCTTTACTTCGGAGTTCCCGTTGCAGAGCCAAGACCCAGTTCAGTTTAACGGCGCAGTTGTGCCAGAACCAGCGTCAATCGTTGCTTGGCTCGGTCTTTCCGGTTTGACTTTGGCTCGTCGCCGCAGAAAGAATTAGTCCTACCGCCAATTCAACTTGAACATTGACGATTAAGACGAACAGGGTGGCTCTAGGCTACCCTGTTTTCGTTTTAGGCCACTGGTTAGCTTTTAGGTTTTGATTTATATCCTGGATAACCGTTGTGCCTCCAGTAGCGTGGGTAGCCTGAGCAGAGACGATGGGGGCCACTGGCCTCTCGTCAAATCGGCTCGTCACGGCAAGCCGAAATAGACCTTCTCATGGAGCGTATCGCTGGAGATTTACTACGTCCTACTCGAAATACCAACTGCACAGATCGTCCACGCAACCGAGGAATTAGCTCTAGGAGCGACAGGCGGGTCCGGTCGGTGGTTGCTCGCATTTCCGGCGTTAAAACTTCCGTCAATAGAAAAATCGAAATGCTGCCCAGTGGGTGCAGCGACAATTCGGCGGCGGTTCCGGCAAGCCACAGACGCTGGATGGCGCGACCGCCAGTGGCGAAGATTTGGGCTGGATCGTGGGGATCGTGGACTAACTCCTGTGGTACCGACAGCACGGCAATAGCGCCGCTCTTATGGACGCTGACCGACGAGGGCACGGTCAGCAGAGGCAGCATTCTCATGGCGATAATTGCGCGCATCACCTTCCAATTGCGCAGCAGGGGCAACATGCTCGAGAGGCCGGGGGGGAGTTCCAGCGTGCGCAGGTCCAAACCGTCGGCCGTCGATTCGGCCTGCTGTTTTGTGAATCGCAACTGCCGGAAGAGCTCTTCATGAAAGGGACGATGCTGAAATCTTAAAGCATCGGTACTGGCGATCAACTTTCCAAATCGCCGCTTGTGGTCCTTGCTTGTCAACCAGTCGATTTGAACTTCTGGAAAGTCTGCGCAAGATGCAGTTAATTGGTTTAGCAAGCTCGGATCCAACGGGTCACTGGCGTACATCTTGCGGTTGGTGCAGCGACTGAATATTGACTCGACCAGTGGGTCCCGCGTGCCGCCTGAGCGGAACTTGATTTCAACTTTGAGGCTCTCGCTGGAGAAAGCCACGTGC